>DASZCJ010000143.1:0-2251 GCA_035943155.1 Xanthobacteraceae bacterium
ATAAGCCGGCAGGCGGTTATGACCTCGACACCGCCGCTCGCGACTTGCACGGCTTCCTGGCGGCGACCGGGCTCAACCGGACTGGCGGCGTCGACATAGTCTCGCACGATGTCGGGGTTTGGATCGCCCATGCTCACGCCGCGCTGTACCCAGCCGAAGTCAAACGCCTGGTGCTAACCGAATCCAATGTGCCCGGCGTCACGTCGTTCGTGACCGCAGACATCCCAACCGAAGCCATGAATCTTAAGAGCTGGCAATTCGCCTTCAATCGGCTGGACGATCTTCCCGAGATTCTCGTGCAGGGGCGCGAGCGCGCCTATCTCACCTTCCTGTTCGCGACAAAAACAACACGAAGCTATGCGATCGAGCCCGCCGCGCTCGACGAATATGTCCGTGTCTACTCCGCGCCAGGAGCCTTGCGGGCCGGCTTCGCCTGGTACCGCAACAATTTCAGCGCGGAAGGGCTTGCCCAAGCCAAGCTACGTGCCGCGAAGCGATTGCCAATGCCGGTGCTGGCGCTCGGCGGGAAGGACGGCGTCGGCGATGCGCTGCGCGCGACCGTCGCGACGATCGGCGATCATGTAAAGGGCGGTGCGATCGGCGAGGGCTGCGGACACTTTCTTCCCGAAGAGTGTCCGGACGAGCTCGCTGCGGCCATCTTCGCGTTCTGGCGTGAGACACCGTGAGAACACCTCGTTGGCGGCGTCTTATATGCACACCGCTGTTACAGGTCGGGATTGGAAAGATAGAGAGACGCAGGCATGGCAAAGATGGCGGACGAGATCGATAAAAATCGGCGCCAGCTCATTGGCACGGCGGCGCTTGCTCTCGCCGCGGCCGCGCTCGGGCTAACCGGCGCTGCATCGGCGCAAACCAGATCGTCGAGCTTGCCGGCGATCAAACCCGGCACCAACACGTCGTTCGGTTCGCTCAAACAGATTGACGCTGGCGTGCTGAACGTCGGCTACGCCGAGGTCGGTCCGCCCGACGGTGCTCCGATCATTCTGTTGCACGGCTGGCCTTACGACATTCACAGCTTTGTCGATGTTACGCCGTTGCTGGCATCGGCCGGCTATCGCGTGATTGTGCCTTATCTTCGCGGCTACGGCACGACCCATTTTCTGTCGAGTGACACGCCGCGCAACGGCCAGCAGTCGGCCGTCGCCGTCGATGTCATCGCTCTGATGGATGCACTCCAGATCGAGAAGCCGGTCATCGGCGGATTCGATTGGGGCGCGCGCACCGCCGATATCATCGCGGCGATACGGCCGGAGCGCTGCAAAGCGCTCGTTTCGGTGAGCGGCTATCTCATAGGCAGTCAACAAGCCGGCATGACTCCGCTGCCGCCCAATGCTGAGCTCCAGTGGTGGTATCAATATTATTTCGCGACCGAGCGCGGCCGCGCCGGCTACGATAAATATCGGCGCGATTTTTCAAAGTTGATCTGGCAGCTCGCTTCGCCAAAGTGGAATTTCGACGACGCCACGTTCGATCGCAGCGCGGCGGCGTTCGACAATCCCGATCATGTCGCTGTCGTTATCCATAACTATCGCTGGAGGCTCGGGCTCGCGAACGGCGAACCGAAATATGACGATCTGGAAAAACGGCTCGCCGAATCTCCGGCGATTACCGTGCCGACCATCACTCTTGAGGGTGATGCCAACGGCGCGCCGCATCCGGAGCCTGCCGCTTACGCCAAGATGTTCACCGGCAACTACGAGCACCGGACGGTCACCGGCGGCGTCGGTCATAACCTGCCGCAAGAAGCGCCGCAGGCCTTTGCCCAAGCCATCGTCGACGTCGCCAAAACTTAATCGGTTGGCTTAGTCCGGGCGCGTCGTCGGCACAGCATGAAAGGACGCACCATGAAATGGTTCACGATCCTGATACTCGCAATCGTGATAGCGCTGACCATTCTTGCCGCCCTGCCGTTAGCGTCTGGACATGCCGAAGACGAAGCATCGCCGGTCTTCGATGTAAAAATTCCCGCCGGATATCGCGACTGGAGATTGATCTCCGTGGCCCACGAAGAAGGCAACCTCAATGATCTGCGCGCCATTCTGGGCAATGACGTAGCGATCACGGCCGCCAGAGAAGGCAAGCTTCCGTTCCCCGATGGCACAATCATTGCCCGGCTCGCCTGGAGTTACGATCCGTTGGAGGAAAGCAGCAAAGCCTTTGGCCGTCTGCAATCTTTCGTGGCCGGGCCACCCAAGAACGGGGTCAGTTTATGGTCAAGGACTCAAGCAAG
>DASZCJ010000144.1:0-5343 GCA_035943155.1 Xanthobacteraceae bacterium
GATAGGCCGGATCGTGCTGATCCCCGCGTAGCGTAAGAAGATGCTCTTTGACGTCGAGCGCCTTCTCCTTGAGCGCGATGCGCACTTTTTGCGCGCAGACCGAGTTGATATTGTGATAATGTTCGAGCACGCCGTCCTCCCAGGCGATATTACGCGTTTTCTATACGATACGTTTCTACACGGTGCATTTCTACTACCCGATCCTGGTCTCGTTCGCGGCGGGAGTCGAATAATTCTTTTGTGACTTGAGCTTGACGGCGCCAGTTGAAATTACGGCCCATGCGAGCCGACAATCTTGTGAGCCGACAATAGCGAGACCACAGCAGGGTCAAGCTGGCCGCATTCCAAGGAGGTACCCATGCACAATTCACCCGCAGGAATGTACCGCGGCGGCGGAGTTCCGCAAAGTTTGACGCCCGCAAGCGGCTCACTTGTCGGGCTGCTTGCCGGCGCTTTGGTGCTGGCAGGAGGGAGCGCCGCACAAAGCGGTCCGTGCGCGGAGCAAATAGCCCAGCTCGAACGGCAAGTCGCGAATATCGCGCCGGGCCCGCAAAGCGGTCCGACCGGCCAGCAAAGCGTCGGTGCGCAGCTGCATCGTCAGCCGACGCCTGGTTCGGTCGAGCATGCCGAGCGCGTCGCCAACACGGACGCCGACGATGCGCTCGCGCGCGCCAAAAAAGCCGATGCCGAAGGAAACGCTGCCGATTGCAGTGAAGCGCTGCGCCAGGCGCGTGATCTTTACGGCATCTATTGAATCAGGACGCACGTTTCAGGCGAGCTTCAATAAGCTTCCTCGCCGTAAAGCGGATCTACCGCGCCGCGCCAAGGACCGAAAAATTTGTCGAGCAAATCCTGCGCCGGCGTCGCCCCGCGCGCGAGCCGCTCTTCGAGCGGTTCGAGATAGCGCCTCTCGTCTTTGCCGGATGAATCGAGCCGCTTGCGCCGCGCCAGTCCGGCGCGGGCGAATTTAACAACTTCCGCGGCGATCTCGCGGAGCGTGCGGCCGCGGATGGCGGCGGCAAGCGCCTGTTTCGGCACCGCGTTGCGAACGTTTTGCCGGTCCGCGGCGCTCCATGTCTTTACCAGGTCCCAAGCGGCATCGAGCGATACGTCGTCATAGAGAATCCCGACCCAGAAGGCCGGCAGCGCCAGCAGGTTCGGCAGCGTGCCGGAATCGGCGCCGCGCATTTCGAGATAACGCTTGAGCCGCACTTCCGGGAATATGGTGCTGAGATGGTTGGCCCAGTCGGAGATGGTGGCGCGCGTTCCCGGCATCGCGCGCAATTTTCCCGCCAACAGATCGCGGAACGATTGTCCGGCGACATCGATATATTCATCGCCATGTTTGATGAAATACATCGGCACATCGAGCGCGTAGTCGACCCAGCGATCGAATCCCATGCCGGGCTCGAACGCCCAAGGCAGCATGCCGGCCCGCGCATTGTCGGTATCGCGCCAGATTTCCGAACGGAACGAGAGATAGCCGTTGGGTTTGCCCCCGGTGAACGGCGAGTTGGCGAATAACGCGGTTGCCACCGGCTGCAACGCGATCGACACGCGCAGCTTCTTCACCATGTCGGCTTCCGACGAGAAATCGAGATTGGTTTGTACGGTGCACGTGCGGTACATCATGTCGAGGCCGTGCGTGCCGACCTTCGGCATGTAGGCGGTCATTATTTTGTAGCGCCCCTTCGGCATTTTCGGCATTTCGGCGCGCGTCCAGCTCGGCGTCATGCCAATGCCGAGAAAGCCGATATGCAGCGGCCGCGCGACTTCGTGCACTTGCGCGAGATGCGCCATCAGTTCGCCCGATGTCTGATGCACGGTTTCCAGTTGCGCGCCGGAGAGTTCGAACTGCCCGCCCGGTTCGAGCGAGATGGCGCCGCCGCCCGTGACATCGAACAGGCCGATGATGTTGCCGCCTTCGATGATCGGCTCCCAGCCAAGCAGATGCTGCATGCCCTCGAGCAGTGCGCGGATGCCGCGGGGACCTTCATAAGGCACCGGATGATGCCCTTCGAGCGTGAAGGCGAACTTCTCGTGCTCGGTGCCGATCCGAAATTGCGCTTTGGGTTTGACCCCCTGCGCGAGCCAGTTCACGAGCTCGTCGCGCCGCTCGATCGGCGTCAGGTCGACTTGATCACGCGCCATACCGAGTCCTGTGACAAGTCCCGTGATTAGTCCTGCGACAAGTCCCGTGATCAGTCTGGCAAGCGATGCCTGAACAAGCGATGCCTGAATCGGTGATGGAAGTCGTCCTGCGATCGTCTGCAGGCAGATCCGCCGCACATTCCAGTGGGTACTGCGCCGTCATGAAACTACGCGACGGCCTTGCGCTTTGCTGGCGCGAAACGGCCATAGAAGCTGTCGCCGCGGTCGGCCATGTCGAGAAGAAGCTTCGACGGCGTGAACCGCTCGCCGCAGGTTTGCGCGAGATCGTTGCACAGCTCGACAAAGTTCTTCACGCCCATCCCGTCGATGTAAGAGATAGTGCCGCCGGTGAACGGCGCAAAACCGAAGCCGAGAATCGAACCGACATCGGCCTCGCGCACGTCGGTAACGACCTTCTCTTCGATACAGCGCGCGGATTCCAGCGCCTGAATCCCGAGCAGCCGGCGCTTGAGCACCGCGATGTCGATGTCGTCGACGTTTAATCTCTCCGGCTGCAGATCGGCCAGACCGGGCCATAAGCGCTTCGGCGCATTCTGCGGATAATCGTAAAATCCCTTGCCGTTCTTGCGACCGAAGCGAGAACGCTTCTCGACCATGTCAGCAAGCAGCGCCTTCTGCTTGGGATCGATCGCCGCCGGACCAAGATCGGCCTCGGTCGCCTTGAGAATCTTCCAGGCGAGATCCACCGCCACCTCATCGGTAAGTGCGAGCGGCCCGACCGGCATGCCGGCCATGCGCGCGACGTTCTCGATTAGGGCCGCCGGCACGCCCTCGGTGAGCATCAGATGGCCTTCGCGGATATAGGTGCCGACAACCCGTGACGTATAGAAGCCACGCGAATCATTCACCACGATCGGGGTCTTGCGGATGGCGCGCACGAAAACGAGCGCCAGGGCGAGTGCCGCGTTGCCGGTTTCTTTGCCCATGATGATTTCGACAAGCATCATGCACTCGACCGGCGAGAAAAAATGAATGCCGATGAAGCGCGCGCGGTCCTTAAAGGCCGCCGCCAGCGAGCTGATCGGCAGCGTCGAGGTGTTGGAGCCGAAGATCGCCTGCTCGCCAAGCACATTCTGGGTGCGAGAAATCACTTCCTCTTTGATCTTACGGTCCTCGAACACCGCCTCGATGACGAGATCGCAGCCCTTCAACTCGACAAAGTCAGCGGTCGGCTTGATGCGCGCGAGCAGCGCATCGCGATCGGCCGTGGTCGCGCGCCCTCGGTTGACTTGTTCAGTCATCAATTTCTGCGAATGGGTCTTGCCCTTTGCCGCGGTTTCCGGATCGCGGTCGATGAGGACGACTTCGAGGCCGGCCAGCGCGCTGACATAGGCGATGGCGCCGCCCATGAAACCGGCGCCGATCACGCCAATCTTCTGCAACGCTCGTGCCGGGATCTTGGCGGGGCGGCGCGCGCCTTTATTGAGCTCTTGTAAGGAGACAAAGAGGGTGCGGATCATCGCGGCAGCTTCGGGCGAGCGCAGAATTTTCGCAAACCAACGCGACTCGACGCGCAAAGCCTGATCCATCGGCAACTGCAGGCCCTCGTACACGACCTGCAGGATGGCGCGCGCGGCCGGATAATTGTCGTAAGTCTCGCGCCGGTAGATCGCATTGGCCGGCGTGAACACCATCACGCCTGCTTTCGAGTAGACCGGGCCGCCGGGGAGCTTGAATCCGTCCACATCCCACGGCGCCTTGGCGCTGCCGCCGGATTTGATCCAATCCTTCGCCGTCTTGATGAGATCGCTTTTGGGCACCACCGTGTCGACAAGCTTCATCGCCTTGGCGCGGTTGAGCTGTATTTGATCGCCTTTGAGCAGGAATTGCAGCGCATCGGATGGCGGCAGCATTCGTGCGATGCGCTGGGTGCCGCCCGCGCCGGGCAACAGGCCGACCTTGACCTCCGGCTGCCCGAGCCGTGTTTTCGGATTGTCAGCCGCGATCCGCCGATGACAGGCGATCGCCAATTCGAAACCGCCGCCCAGCGCCGTGCCGTTGATGGCGGCGACCCACGCCTTGCCGCAAGTCTCGATACGCCGGCACAGCACCGACCATCGTCGGCTTTCCTCGAAGAAGCGCATCATTGCCGCCTCTTCCCCTTGCGACGCGCTGAGCTCGGCAAAAGCGCGGCTCAAACTTTCCAGCATCGTAAGATCGGCGCCGGCGCAGAATGCATCCTTGGCCGAGGTGATGACGACGCCTTTCACCGCAGCGTCGGCCGTCGTTTGCTCGACGATCGTCGAGAGCTCGTCCATGACGGCTCCGTCAATGACATTCATGCTGCGACCCGGCGCGTCCCAGGTCACAACCGCAATGCCGTCGCCGTCGATCTCGACCGAAAAATTGATGAAACTCATCGTTGCTGCTCAGCTATAAGGATCGCCGTTCTTGCGCGTATAACGCGCGCCTTTATCGTCGCGCACCACGATCAAGTCGACATCCGGATATTCGACGCGCTCGTGTTTCGCGCGGGTACCGATTTCGAGAACCACCGCGTCGCTTGTCGTCCGGTTCACCAGATGATGACCGTTGCCGCTGTTGGCCTTGAAGCCGGCAGCGTCACCGGGCTTGAGCACTGTCTCGCCGCCGTCCTCGATCAGAACAACCTCGCCTTCGAGCACGTAGACGAGTTCGTCTTCCGTCTGATGCCAGTGGCGCAGCGCCGAGGCGGCGCCTGGACGAAGCGTGGTGAGATTGACGCCGAATTGATCGAGGCCGGCCGCATTGCCGAGACGCCTGCGCTCGCGGCCATGCACCACCCGATCGAACGGCGGCGGATAATTGGTCCGGGTATCGATCGGAAGATCCTCGATGTCGAGCTTGGGCATTTTGCTCATACCCGTTCGATGATCGTGGCGGTGCCCATGCCTGCGCCGATGCACAGCGTGACCAGCCCGGTGCTCAGGTCGCGCCGCTCGAGTTCGTCAACCAACGTGCCCAGGATCATCGCGCCAGTTGCACCGAGCGGATGGCCCAATGCAATGGCGCCGCCGTTGACATTCACGTTGGCGCCGTCGAGCTCGAACGCCTGCATGAAGCGCAACACCACCGACGCGAAAGCCTCGTTGATCTCGATAAGATCGATGTCGGAAAGCTGCATGCCGGCGGCTTTCAGAACTTTCTTGGTCACGTCGATCGGGCCGGTCAGCATCAAGGCCGGATCGGAGC
>DASZCJ010000145.1:0-2621 GCA_035943155.1 Xanthobacteraceae bacterium
ATGGGCTGCATGAATTCTGCCCCGCTGCCAATCGACGCCGCATTGCCGGAACTCACCGCGGCATTGCGCGCCAATAATGCGGCCGTTCTGGTCGCGCCACCCGGCGCCGGCAAGACGACGCGAGTGCCGCTCGTGCTGGCAGCGGAACAATGGGCGCAATCGGCGCACGGACCGGGCCGCATCCTGGTGCTCGAGCCGCGGCGGCTCGCCGCACGCGCCGCCGCCGAGCGCATGGCGCATAATCTCGGCGAGCGCCTTGGCGAGACTGTCGGTTTGCGGGTGCGCTTCGGCTCGAACGTCTCGCGCCAGACCCGGATCGAAATCGTTACCGAAGGTATTTTCACCCGGCGCATTGTCGACGATCCGATGCTTGAGGGCGTCGCCGCGGTGCTGTTCGACGAATTTCACGAGCGTTCGCTCGATGCCGATCTTGGACTGGCTTTGGCGCGCGACGTCCAGCAAGGCCTACGCGAGGATCTCAAACTCCTCGTCATGTCGGCGACGATCGATGGCGCGCGCGTGGCTGCGCTGCTTGGTAACCCGCCTGGCAACGCGCGCGGCAGCGTCGCAGTCATCGAAAGCCAGGGCCGGATCTTTCCAGTCGAGACGCGCTATGTCGGTCGCGATGCGCGGCCGATCGAGCCACAGGTTGCCGACGTTATTGTGCGGGCGATGCGCGCCGAACGCGGCTCGCTGTTGGCATTTCTGCCCGGCGCCGCCGAAATCCGCCGCACCCGAGCATTGCTACAACAAGCGTTACAGGAGAACCGCATCGACGCCGCGACCGATGTGGTCGCCCTTTACGGCGCGCTCGGAGCCGACGAACAGGCGCGCGCCATCGAACCCGCACGACCCGGCCGCAGCAAGATCGTGCTAGCGACGTCGATCGCCGAAACCTCGATCACGATCGAGGGCGTGCGCATTGTCGTCGACAGCGGGCTTGCGCGCGTGCCGCGTTATGAGCCGGATGTCGGCGTGACGCGGCTCGACACGGTGCGAGTGTCGCGGGCGGCGGCGGATCAGCGCCGCGGCCGCGCCGGGCGCACCGAGCCGGGCCTATGCTTTCGGCTGTGGGATGAGCCGCAAACCGCGGCGCTCGAGCCGTTCGCCCGGCCGGAAATCCTCGCCGCCGATCTGTCCTCGTTTGCGCTCGATCTCGCCGCCTGGGGCGCGCCAGCCGACAAGCTTGCCTTCCTCGATCCGCCGCCGCGCGCCGCGCTCGCCGAAGCGAACGCGCTCCTTATGACGCTTGGCGCGCTTGACGATACCGGGCGCATCACCGAGGAGGGCCGGCAGTTGCGGCGGCTGCCGCTGCCACCGCGGCTGGCGCGGATGGTGATCGACGCCGCGCATTTGGGTCAGGGCGCGCTCGCCGCCGAGCTCGCGACATTGATCGGCGAGCGCGGCATCGGCGGCGACGATATCGACATGCGCGAACGACTTGCCGCACTCCGGCGCGACCGCTCGCCGCGCGCGCGCGATGCGCGCCACATGGCCGCGCGCTGGGCGGAGATTGCCACCCCGAACTCTAGCCCGCCCCCACAAGAGGAAGAGCAACTTGATGTCGGCGCGCTGATCGCCCTCGCCTTCCCCGAACGTATCGGCAAAAATCGCGGCGGCGACGCGGGCGGCCCGACCGGAGCTTTTTTATTGGCGAATGGCCGCGGCGCCAATCTCGATCCGGCCTCCCCGCTCGCCCGCGCGCCGTTCTTAGCGGTGGCCGAACTCGCCGGCAGCGCTGCGCAGGGCCGCATCCTGTCCGCCGCGCCGATCACACCCGCCGAGATTGAAACACACTTTGCCGATCGCATCATCGCGCGCGACGAAGTTGTTTTCGATGCGGGTACTCTTGCGTTGCGCGGACGCAAGAGCCGTCGGCTTGGCGCAATCGTGCTGGCCGAGCAGCGGGTACCAGTCACGCCCGGCGAGCAATCCGCGCAGATTCTTGCCGAAGGGATCGCCAAGCTCGGCATCAACCGCCTGCCCTGGACCAAGCCGCTCAAGCAATGGCGCGACCGCGTGATGTTTCTGCGCCAGGCCGAAGGCACAAAGTCTGCCGAACAGACTTGTGAAGAAACTTGGCCCGATCTGTCCGATGCGGCGCTTGCCGCGCGTGCCGGTGAGTGGCTCGCCTCCGCGCTCGCCGGCAAGACGGGACTTAACGAATTCAGCGCGGATGAATTTGCCGCGGCGCTCGCCGCACTCCTGCCGTGGCCGCTGCGCCGACGGCTCGATGCCGAGGCGCCGATCCATTTCGAAGCGCCGACCGGCTCGCGCGTGCCGATCGACTATGACAGCGAAGGCGGTCCGAAGATCGCGATCCGGGTGCAGGAATTGTTCGGGCTCGACCGTCACCCGGCCATTGCCGGCGGCAAAGTCCCGCTCGCCATCGAACTGTTGTCCCCGGCGCAGCGCCCGGTGCAGACGACGCGCGACCTGCCGGGATTTTGGCGCGGCAGTTATGCCGCCGTGCGCGCCGAAATGCGCGGCCGCTATCCCAAACATCCGTGGCCGGAGGACCCGCTCGCGGCGGCTCCGACGCGCCGGGCAAAGCCGAGGAAGAATTGATCATCTGAGCTGACATCATCTCCGCTCATTCTCGCGCAAGCGGGAATCTAGCT
>DASZCJ010000146.1:0-7951 GCA_035943155.1 Xanthobacteraceae bacterium
CGGCTCGAGCGACGCCTTGGCCACTTCTTTGATGGTCAGCGTCTGATTGGTCTTCTGGCTCGAAAATACGCCGTCGGCGAATTTGATGTCGCCGACCTCGACTTTGAGCATATGGGCGGCGATCGCTTTGGCCTTGGTCTCGACCTTGTCGGCAGCAAGCGTGAAGGCCGAGCCCGAAAATGCCGCCGAGCGCGAGCCGCCGGTGCCTTCGGCGAAGAACACCTGGTCGGTGTCACCCTGGATATACGTCACTTCGTTCGGATCGAGGCCGAGCCGGTCGCAGACGATCTGCTTGAACGCGGTTTCATGGCCCTGGCCCTGGTTGATGCTGCCGGAAAACATCGACACCGAGCCGGTGCGGTCAAATCTAATTTCGGCGCCTTCGAGGCCAGCCGGCGCTGAACGCTCGATCGTATTGGAAAAGCCTAAGCCGCGCAGCTTGCCATTCTTGCGTGCGCGGGCGCGCCGCGTCTCAAAACCTTTCCAATCGGCGGCGTTAAGCGCAAGGTCCATGTTCTTTTCGAATTCGCCGGAATCATAAGTGAAGGTGACGCTGGTTTTAAATGGCAGCGCGCTCGGCGGAATGGTGTTGCGCCGCCGCAGCTCAGCCGGATCGACGCCGAGTTGATCGGCGGCAAGATCGACCATGCGCTCGATGACGTAGCCCGATTCCGGCCGGCCATTGCCGCGATAGGGCCGCACCGGCGGGGTATGCGTGAACACCGCGGTGGCCTCGATATGGGAAGCCGGCGTGCGGTAGACGCCCGCCAGCGTACCGAGATTGCCGGTGAAAGCTGGCATGCCGGTCTGCAGATAGGCGCCGATCGCCGCGGTAACCCTGGCGCGAAAGCCAAGAAACGTGCCGTTCTGGTCGAGCGCGAGCTCTGCTTCGGTGACATTGTCGCGGCCTTGCGCGTCGCACAGAAAAGATTCCGAGCGTGTCGCCACCCATTTCACCGGGCGCCCGGTGAGCTTGGCGGCGCACAGCACCAACGCGACTTCGTTGTAGACCGCCGACTTCATGCCGAAGCTGCCGCCGATGTCGCCGCAGACCACGCGGATCTTGCTGTCCGGGACTTTCAGCACAAATTGCGACAGCTCGGTTTGAAACACGTTGGTCCGTTGCAACGTTGTGTAGATCGTGTAGCGGCCTTCGGTCGGCTCGAACATGCCGATGCAGCCGCGCGGCTCCATGGTCGCCGCCGTGACACGATTGATGACGAAGCGATGCTTGACGACATGCGCAGCCCGCGCAAATGCCGCGTCGGTTGCTTCCTTGTTCCCTTCGAGATGGACGAAGCCGATATTGTTGGGACAATCGTCCCAAACCAGCGGCGCTCCTTGTTTTGCGGCATCGGCGGTGGATGCGACCGCCGGCAGCGGCTCGTAATCGACCTCGATCAGCTCTGCCGCATCGATCGCCTGATAGTAATTTTCCGCAACGACGAAGGCGACGTAGTCGCCGATCATGCGGACGCGATCCTCGGCGAGTGCCGGATAGCGCGGCCGATAGCCGGGCACGCTGTTGCGGCGCTGTAGTCCGCCGGGCACTGGCAGGTCGCCGAAGCCGGCCGCCTTGTACTCGGCGCTGGTCAGTACCGCGAGCACGCCGGGCGCGCTCTTGGCTTTGGCGGTATCGATCGAGCGGATGCGCGCATGAGCATGCGGCGAGCGCAGCACATAGCCGAAGGCCATGCCGGGAAAGACCATGTCAGCGACATAGCGTCCGTGGCCCTTAACCAGCCGCGGATCTTCGAATCGCGGTACGGGCTGACCTATCGCGAATTCACCCATCAGAATTCACCCATTACATCCATCGCGCAGTGGCGTGCTGGAATGCCGATTGAGGAAGATGCCCGGAGCATCGGAGGAACAAAGGTCTTACAATGCCGCCGCAGGGCCTTCAATCGGGTGGGGCGGGGGGTTACGTTAGCTTGATAGGCAAGGAGCACTGGCGCGTGATGCAAGATTCTCCGCAGAGCTTGGCCATTCCGCCAGTGCAGACATTCGAAGCTGCGTTGGATGGACGCGCGCGGGCTATGGCCGATGCCTGCACCCGTTGCGGCAAATGCGTTGAGGTTTGCCCGGTCACTGGGCCAGGCGGATTGACGCCGCAAGAGCTACAAAATCCCGCCGCGGTCATTGGCGGCATCATCGATATTGTGCGTACCGGCGAAGGCAACGACGCCGCGCGCAAATGGGCCAATGCCTGCATTCTTTCTGGCGAATGCATCAAGGCCTGCGACTACGGCGTTAATCCGCGCTTCCTGTTGTATATGGCGCGCCTGCAAATGGCGCACCGGTCCGAGCCGGCGGTCCAGCGCAAAAATGGCGTCGATGGTTTCCGCAAAGTCGCGCGTGAGGTCGCGCATCTGTCGCGCATCCAGCTCGACGACGCATTGCTGCAACGTTTGGGGCAGGGCGCTAAGGGGCCGACGAGCGCAGAGCCGCCGGATTTCGTGTTTTACACCGGCTGCAACGTACTCAAGACGCCGCACATCGCGCTCCTCGCCCTCGATATCATGGATGCGCTTGGCGTCACCTATGAAGTGATGGGCGGACCGACGCATTGCTGCGGCATCGTACAGATGCGCGCCGGTGACGTTGCGACCTCCGGCCGTGTCGCCGAAGGCACGCTTGACAAGCTCGCGCGCAGCAAAAGCGGCCAGGTGCTGTCATGGTGCCCGTCCTGCCAAGTGCAATTCGCCGAGACGACACTGCCGACGATCGAAAAGACGCGCGGCGCGCGGCCGTTCGAAATGACGCCGTTCACGCTGTTCATCCGTAAAAATCTCGACCGGCTGCGGCCGCTGTTGCGCGAGCGGGTGCCGATGCGGATCGCCTTGCACCGCCATCCCGGCATCCATGGCGTGGTCGAGGCGGCCGAGGCGATTTTGCGCGCGGTCCCCGGTATCGAAATCGTCGATCTGCACCAACCGGCGGTCGGATTACAGGCCAATAGCATTCGCGTGCTGCCGGCCTATCGCCGGCAATTGCAGGAGGAAGAATTGCAGGCCGCGGCGGCCGCCGGCGTCGATGCCCTGGTCGCAGTCTACCATTCCGATCACCGCGAATTGTGCGCGCATGAGCGCGACTGGCCGTTTCGCATCATGAATATGTACGAGATCGTCGGCGCCAGCATGGGGTTGCAGCGCGACGATCGCTTCAAGCAGATGAAAATGATGCAGGACGCCGACGCTATTCTCGCCGACTGCCGCGATCTTATCGAAGCCCACGGCCTCGACATCGAGGCGACACGCGCGGCGATCCGGGCGATGCTCGACGAGCAACCGGCGCCGCTGAGGGTCGCGCGGTAGAGTCGGAGCCGCCGCTAGAGGCGCTGATTCAGTTCTTATAGTCGGACTCCGTCCGATCGAGCATGCGCTTGAGCGCATCGAAGTGCCGCTGCGCCGGGCTGGGGCCGTCATAGAAGCTGGCCCCGCCAATTTCACGTTTGGTCTTTTCGGCCACGGCTGGCGGCAGCTCTTTCAAACGCTGGCCGGTCCACATGGCGTAGATTTGCACCTGCGCGGCGCGCTCGAGGTAATAGAGTCGGTCATAGGCTTCGGCGACGGTGAGGCCGAACGTGGTGATGCCATGATTGGCCATGAACAGCACGCACTTGTTGCCGATGACCCTGGCGAGGCGCTCGCCTTCGGCGGGGTCGAAGGCCGGGCCGGTATATTCGTCGTCATAGGCGATCATGTCGCTCAAGCCGACTTCGGTCTGGCCGATTTCCTTGATGCGCGGATCCTCAAGACGCGTAAGCGCGCTGGCATAGGGCATGTGGGTGTGAAACACCGCGGCGGCTTGCGGCAGCGCCTTATGAATCGGCGCGTGTATGCAATAGCAGGAACGCTCAACGTCGCCGGTGCCGCGCTTGACCTTGCCGTCGGCTATGCCGACCTCCATCAGCGACGAGGCGGTCACCTCGGACCAATGCATGCCAAACGGGATCTGATAATAGACGTCACTCCGACCCGGAACGGTCAGCGTGAGATGGTTGAAAATTCCCTCGCTAAAACCGTGCCTGAAGGCGAGCCGGTGCGCCGCTGCAAGATCGACGCGCGCCTGCCATTCCTCGGCGCTGCATTGCAAATTGTTCGGCGAAACCCTGATCTGCATTGATGCGTTCCTCCACTATCCAACTCCAGCACAAAATTGCCGAGCTGTCAGCCGAGGTTGCGGCCAGCGCCGTCTGAGCGAGGTGCGCGCTCCTGCTACGGCAGTTCGATGCCTTTCAGCCATTCCAAGCCGAGCCGGCCTTGACCGACGAGAAGCCGCACGGAGCCGCTATCCGCCATCGCATCGAGCTCATCCTGCGGCGTGTCGATTGCGGTGCGTGGAACGCGCAGACGATCGTATACGTCACGCGGCGCACCAAGCTCCACGACTGTGCGCGACGGGGGCCACGCACGCATCGCGACATAATACGTGCGACGGGCTGGATCGCTGTGGCGCGTGGTGTGCTTGGCGACGACCGCGACGTCCCTGCTGATCGTCGGCACACCATAGCCGTTGGCGATACCGAAAACTCCAAGCAATAGAAACGTCATGCAGAGACCGTAGCCGGCGCGAAATTGTAGTTTCAACAACTGAGGCATGCCGCGCGGAAAATCTTTGTCGCCATAAATCGCAAAGCTCGCCAAAAACCAGAACACATGCTGGCGAGCCCGCCGATATAGATTGTGCGGTCCATGATCAGAAACGGATAGTGGTTGATAGCAAGCAGCCCAATCAACGGTCCGCCGAAAATGATCAGACTTTGACCGATGGCCGAGACGATCTGCGGCAAGCGCGGCTTGGCCGGATCGAGCGCGAAGGGGCTTCGTCCTCCCGGACGCCACCAAACTTGTTCGCTATTGGACATCTGGTTTTCCGTGCTGTCGGTCTCCCTGGATTACTTGTGCGCGTAAATGGAACATTGATGAAATAAAGCGGAATGCACGCAGTGCGGCCTGCATTCCCGTCGGGGAACCGGTGCCGCGGGCCTCACGTTGAGCCAATGCTCGGCCCGACGATGCCGAGGCTCATGATGAAAGCGGACGCGATGAAAAACGCGTGGCTCCTGATCAAGACGACGATAGAGAACTGGGTCGCGCATAAGGATGCACGGCAGGGCGCAGCGCTTGCCTATTATTCGGTCTTCTCCGTCGGTCCCCTGATGGTCATCGCGATCGCGATCGCCGGCTTTGTATTCGGTGCAGAAGCCGCGCGCGGCCAGGTGCAGGAGCAGCTGTCCGGCATGGTCGGCCAGACCGCGGCGGCGGCGATCGACGGCATGCTTGCTGGAGCAAACAAGCCGCAACAGGGCCTGCTCGCAACCGCGATCGGTACCGCGGTTCTGTTGTTCAGTGCGCTTGGCGTCGTTGTTCAGCTCAAGGACGCGTTCAATACCGTGTGGGAGGTGGACGAAACAAAAGTCAGCGGCGTCTGGCAATTCATCCGCACCTATTTGATCTCGCTGGGCGCGGTGATTGGATTTGGTTTTCTGCTCCTGGTATCGCTGTTGTTCACCACTGCCTTGTCGGCCGCCGGGCAATTTGTTGGCGCGCAACTGCCGCAGACCGCACTCCAAAGCGCCGGTTCGCTTATTTCTTTTATCGCCATCACCGCGATGTTCGCCATGATGTTCAAATGGCTGCCCGATACCGAGGTGGAGTGGCGCGATGTTTGGCTCGGCGCCGCCATCACCGCCGCGCTGTTCGAGCTCGGCAAATTGGTGATCGGCATCTATGTGGGCAAGCTGGCGCTCGCTTCCACCTACGGCGCCGCCGCCTCGCTCGTGATCCTTTTGATCTGGGTCTATTACTCGTCGCAAATCGTACTGTTAGGCGCCGAGTTCACGCATTGCTATGCGAGCCGCTATCGCGCGCGCGAAATGGCGTCGCGCGCGCCGCCGGAAAGCTTGTCCAGGCCGCAGCTTGATAAGTCGGCGGCCTGACCAGCACAGCCGCGGTGACATCCGTAGTCGCGCGCCTTCAATCCATTTGGATATTGGCATCCTTGATCATCCTTCCCCAAAGCGCGAGCTGAGCCTTGATGAAGGCGCCCAGCTCTTCCGGCGTTGAGGAAAAACCCTCGAAGCCGACATTCTTGAACCTGGCTTGCACTTCCGGACTGTCGATGATCGGGCGTAAGACACCATTGAGCTTGGCGATTACTTCCGGCGGCGTGCCTGCCGGCGCGACGAGGCCTGCCCAGGTATCGAGGTTGAAGCCTTTGATGCCGGCCTCGTCCATGGTCGGCAGATTTGGGAACAAAGTGCTGCGCCGGATGCGCGACACGGCCAGCGGGCGCAATGTGCCGGCATTGACGTGCGGCATGGCGGTCGTGAAATCGGCAAGCATCATCGAAACGCGGCCGCCGATGATGTCTTCGATCGCGGGCGGCGTGCTTTTGTAAGGCACGTGCAGCAGGCTGATTCCGGTGGTGTGCTTGATGGTCTCGAGCGCGACGATGCCGGCGGTGTTGCCGCTGGCAAAGGTCAGCTTGCCAGGATTGGCTTTGGCATAGTCGATCATCTCTTGGACTGTATGGATCGGCAGCTTCGGATCCACGACCAGCATCAAGGTGAAGCTCCCCACCCGCGTGATCGGCACAAAATCCTTCACCGGATCGTAGTTCACATCCTTGTGCAGATATGGATCGGCGGATAACGGCGAGTTGGTCGCCATCAATAGCGTATAGCCGTCCGCCAGTTGATGATGGACGTAAAGCGCGGCGAGAGCGCCGTCCGCCCCTGGACGATCCTCGACGATCGCGGGCTGGCCAAGCGCGGGACCGAGCTGATTGGCGATGATGCGGCAGATCGTGTCGCTGGCGCTGCCAGGGCCGAACACGGCCACCATGGTGACCGGCCGGGAAGGATAATTGTCGGCGTAAAGCGCGGCGCTGAATAAAGCAGCGGCGGCGGAGACGACAACGAGGAGCAATTTTTTCATGCTGCTTCTCCTATGCGTGCGGTCGGCGCAGGTGGCGATATACTCATATGCGCGGTGGGCGTGGTTTGGCGTAGCCGCACCCGTCGTTTCGAGCATAGCAGATTACACACAAGCTTGGGCCGCTTCGCTTTGGCGCATCCGGCTTTGCGGCCCGCGCCTCACGCGTCAGGGCAAGGCCAGCATTCCACTCCAGAATTGCTGGAAAGCGCCGACTTCGACATCGTGTTTGCGCACGAAGTTGAGCTTGCCGTCCGCAGCGATTCGAAGAACCGTCATTCCCGCCGGCAAGCTGGCGCCGTCGCGCCGCGGCATCGGCATGATACTGGCGACGACCAGAAGCCGACCGCTCCCGTCGATGCCGAAGGTGCGCAGCTGAACGCCGTGGCCGTCGATGTGCTGGATCGGCGTGGGCTCGCCGCTATTTTGATCGATGGCGTAGACGACAACATTGTTTTCGCCGCCCTCCGAAATTTCTCTGCCGCCGCCGTCAGTCGCGGGGAAAGTCCGATTGGTCAGGTAAACGAATTTGCCGTTGCGATCGACATGGATCGGTCCCGCGCCCTGACTTGCCGGTGTCTTTGGATTCGACAAAGTTTCCTTCACAAAGAGCGGGTCGCGCGCGAGGCCGGTGGCGGCATCGTCGAGCGCATAGACATAGAGCTTGTTCTGGCGCTCGATCGAGATAAAGGCCCACGGTTTTTTGGGGTGAAAGTCGAGATGGCGGGGGCCGAAGCCAAGACCGTTGCCGGGCGCGATCGATGCCAAGTTTCGCAACACGCCGTTCTCAAATGCGAATGTCTTGATCGCGCCGGGATCCTCCGGCTTGGTCGCTATCGCGTGGTTGCCGCGCGTCACCAGCACGACGCAGCGATTCGACGGCGTCGCCAGGATTTGATGGGCGTAGATGCCGGTGTCGAGATCCGACGGTTGCTGCACAGGTGCGCCGATGCTGCCATCGGCGGCAAGGCGATGCACGGTCAGGCCGCTCGGATTGTTGTAAGCCGTCA
>DASZCJ010000147.1:0-2574 GCA_035943155.1 Xanthobacteraceae bacterium
AGGCCTTTTTTACTGGCGAGCTGATCAAACCACGGCTTCAAGGGAGAATTGGCGTAGCGGCCGTCATCGCGCGCGGACACGCGAGTGGAACCCGACACGAGAATGCACAACGCTACTACTGCCGTGAAAGCGAAAGCGGTAAGTCTGTGCATAGTGGCCTCCAGAAGATCAGCATTAGGGACCAACAAAGGACCCGGCAGACCCGGACAACTCAGCACATCGCCTGCACTCGCCTGCACCGATTGCTGTCAAATTTTCGAGCCGCTGCAGCAACTTCGGCGCTGGGTATGATACGCGACAATTCGAGCGCTCGAGTCATCAGCTAAACGCCAAGCGCCCGTAAAGTTTCCAACTGCACGCCATCCGAACAGGCGATGAGCTCTTGCTCACTCAACGCGCGCAACGCGGTAAGCAGATCAATCGGTAGCAAAACGCTGGCAGCAAACGCGGCTTGCCCGTACGCCAGTCATCAGCGGTCCGCGACTACGTAATCGAATCGCTTGTGCGGCGGCGACGCCGTCTCGCACTGATGACATCCCTCAGAGCGACTCGCCAAGTATACGGCAGGGCGGCGCAATCGAACAGGCGAACTGCAATCGCACGGGAGAAGTCCGGCAGAATAACCCACAGTTCTGTTCGCGGCGGCGGCCTAGTGTCCCGATTCCGAAGTTCGTAAGCATTTACGGCGCGCTTCTACGAACTTCGAAATCGATAAGGACACTAGCAACTTATATCCCTTTAGTTCCGCTTCTGAACCCGAAGTTCGCATCCGAGCGCTCCGCAAACTTGTGCGAATTTCGGGTTCGCGGCACTAGCGCCGCCTCATCCCCACAGCGCGGGCTCCGGCGGATAAGCGAGGCTACCTTCGTAGCGCAAGCCGTGCGCGCGATCCTTGGCGAGAAGCAGCGGCCCATCCAGATCGACGATCCGTGCACGCTGCGCCACAAGCATAGCCGGCGCCATCGCCAGCGAAGTCGCCACCATACAGCCGACCATTATCCCGAGGCCGCGTCGCTCCGCCTCCATCGCGAGCGCCAGCGCCTCAGTTAGTCCACCCGCTTTGTCGAGCTTTATATTGATTGCGTCGTACTTGCCGCTCAGCGCGTCCAGCGAGGCCCGATCGTGCACGCTCTCGTCGGCACAGATCGGGATCGGCCGCTCGATGTGCTTGAGCGCGAGATCGTGCCCCTCCGGCAGGGGCTGTTCGATCAGTCTGACCCCGGCTTGCGCGCAGGCGGTGAGATTAGGTTCGAGATCGCGGTCGGCCCATCCCTCATTGGCATCGACGATGAGCTCAGCCTTCGGCGCGGCGCGGCGTACCGCGGCTATGCGCTGCACGTCCTGCGGTCCACCGCCGAGCTTCACTTTGAGCAACGGCATTTCTGCCGCGCGTGTTGCCGCGTCGGCCATAGCCTCGGGATGGTCGAGCGAGACCGTATAGGCGGTCACCAGCGGTTTTGGCGGCGGCAGCGCGGCCAATTGATAGGCGCGGCAGCCATTCTGTTTCGCTTCAAAGTCCCAATAGGCGCAATCCAGCGCATTGCGTGCGGCACCAGGCGGCATGGCGGTTTGCAACATGGCGCGGTCGAGCCCGTTCTGCAGCGCCGGGCGCATTGCTTTGATGGCACTCGCTACGCCTTCCGGCGTTTCGCCGTAGCGGGCATAAGGCACGGCTTCGCCGCGACCGCTGCAGCCGCCGTGTTTTAGCTCTACGGTCACCACGACTGCTTCGGTCTTGGTGCCGCGGCTGATCGTGAAGGGGCGCTCGAGCGGCCAGCGCTCGATCCGTACGGCGAGATCCATGCGAGGGGATTATACGCCTTGAATAGGCCGAGCCGCGAGCGCTTCTAATTCTGCCGCACTCGCCCACTCAGGCAGCCGTTGGCCCTTTAGGCTGCGATTTCGGTGCGCTGGCCGAATGGCAGAGCCGGCTCATCATCATCGTCGGCGAGCGGTGGAAGCATTTCGGCGTGGTCCGACCAAGCGACGATCTCGAAGCGTCCGTCGGGGTGCTCGGCAAGCGCGGTGCAACTCTCCACCCAGTCGCCGCAGTTCATGTAGTGGATGCCGAAATTATCGTGAATGACCGCGTGATGGATATGCCCGCAGATCACGCCGTCGACGTGATGGCGACGCGCTTCTTCCGCGAGAGTCTGCTCGAACGCGCCGATGTAGTTCACGGCGTTCTTGACCTTGTGCTTTGCCCATTGCGAGAGCGACCAATAGCGGAAGCCGAGCCGGCGGCGGATCGCATTGAAATAGCGATTGATCAGGATCGCCATTTCATAGGCTGTATCGCCGAGCAGCGCGAGCCAGCGCGCGTGCTTGACCACCATGTCGAACACGTCGCCGTGCACGACGAGATAGCGCCGGCCATCGGCGGCCACATGAATTACGGTCTCGACTACTTCGATGCCGCCGAAATGCGTTCCGTAATAATCACGCAGGAACTCGTCGTGATTGCCTGGCAAATAGATGACGCTGGCACCTTTGCGCGCCTTACGCAGCAGCTTCTGTACGACGTCATTGTGATGCTGCGGCCAGAACCAGCCCGAGCGCAATTGCCAGCCGTCG
>DASZCJ010000148.1:0-2066 GCA_035943155.1 Xanthobacteraceae bacterium
GCGTCGCGCCAGATCGGCGCCCAACCGAAGCAGAAGCTCGAGCAGTGGATCACCGCCTCGATCTGATGTTGCTGTTCTGCGCCCACTTACGACACTTGGCGCAATAAACATTTCCAGCAATAAAGCGAACGGATCGCAACCGAAGCCGCATTTGGCTTTTCCTTCTTCGTCTAGTGCCGGAAATGTCTGGTGCCGGTGAAGAGCATGGCGATGCCGTGGGCATCGGCGGCTGCGATCACCTCATCATCGCGCATCGACCCGCCGGGCTGAATCACGGCGGTCGCGCCGGCTTCGATGGCGACAAGAAGACCGTCGGCGAATGGGAAAAAAGCGTCCGACGCGACTACGGATCCCTTCGTCGCCGGCTCCTTGAGGCCAGCTTCCCGCGCCGCGTCCTGCGCCTTGCGCGCAGCGATTCGTGCTGCGTCGACGCGGCTCATCTGACCGGCGCCGATGCCGACAGTCGCCGAATCTTTGGCATAGACGATCGTGTTCGACTTTACGTGCTTGGCGACGCGGAAGGCGAACCGCAGATCGCGCAGCTCGGCATTGGTCGGGGCGCGCTGCGTCACCGGTCGTAAATCCATATCAGCGACAACTGCATTGTCGCGAGTTTGGACGAGAAGCCCGCCGGAGACCGTTTTGGCGGTCAGCCCGCCGGCGCGCGCGTCGGGCAGACCGTCAGCCAGCAGCAACCGCAAGTTCTTCTTCGCGGCAACAAGCGCAATCGCCTCATCGGTCGCGTCCGGAGCGATGATCACCTCGGTGAAAATCTCGGTGATCGCCCGCGCCGCTTCGCCATCGAGTGTACGATTGAGCGCAACAATGCCGCCGAATGCCGATGTCTTGTCGCAGGCGAACGCTTTCCGATAGGCCTCGAGCAGACTATCGGCTTCCGCCACCCCACACGGATTGGCGTGCTTGATGATGGCGCAGGCTGCGGTGCGAGCCGGATCGAACTCGGCAACACATTCGTACGCGGCGTCTGTATCATTGATGTTGTTATAGGAAAGCTGCTTGCCCTGAACCTGCCGCGCCGTGGCGACGCCGAGCCGCAGCTCGGGCGTGCGGTAGAAGGCCGCCGACTGATGGGGGTTCTCGCCGTAGCGCAACGCTTCGATAAGCCGGCCGCCGAAGGCGCGATAGTCGGGCGCGAGTTCCTTGATTACGCCGGCGAACCAATTGGCAATCGCCGCATCATAAGCCGCTGTGCGCGCATAGGCCTTGGCGGCAAGTCGCCGGCGCAGCGCGAGCGTCGTGCAGCCATCGTGGCGCTTAAGCTCCTCGATCAGCGCAGCGTAATCGTTTGCATCCACCAGCACGGCGACGTCTTGATGGTTCTTGGCGGCGGCGCGAATCATGGCCGGGCCGCCGATATCGATATTCTCGATGCATTGGGCAAAATCCGCGCCGCGCGCGACTGTCGCTTCGAACGGATAAAGATTTACGATCAGAATATCGATCGGCCGGATGCCATGCGCCCGCATCGCCTCGACATGCTCGGAATTGCCGCGGATGGCCAATAGCCCGCCGTGCACGGCCGGATGCAGCGTCTTGAGCCGGCCATCCATCATTTCGGGAAAGCCGGTAAGGTCACTCACATCGAGCACTTTCAACCCGGCATCGCCGAGTATTTTCCGGGTGCCGCCGGTCGAAACCAGCTCAATCCCGACCTCGGCGAGCGCGCGCGCGAAATCCACGACGCCGAATTTGTCGGAAACGGAAATAAGCGCGCGGGAGGCGCGGCGCAGATTTTCGGTCATCGCTCTCCTATCTTTTGCTCCACGCGTTTCACGGCAACAATTTCATAATGGCAGCCGTCATAAGGGTAGCCTTGGCTCCTCGTCTTGCGTCTGCGGCGTCGCGGCCGCATGGACGCCCGCTACCGGATAGGTTTGCAGCAACCACTGTACGCGCGCAGCCGTGCGGGCGTGCCCGCGGATGATCAGTTGAAAGGTGCGGCGCGGTCCTTCGCTGCCGGCAAGATAAACGCTGTCGTCAACGTCGACGCGGTCCTGATGCGCGTTGAATGTCCACACTTCTTTGTTCGGCATCATCAGCATGAC
>DASZCJ010000149.1:0-3582 GCA_035943155.1 Xanthobacteraceae bacterium
GGGTATTACTCACGGCGCCGCGTTTGACTTGCAGGCGGTGTGTTCGGGCTTTGTTTACGGCCTGGCGACGGCAGATTCGCTTCTCAAATCCGGGGGGTTCTCGCGGGCCTTGGTGATCGGCGCGGAGACTTTTTCGCGAATTCTCGACTGGACCGACCGCAACACCTGCGTATTGTTCGGCGACGGCGCCGGCGCCGTGGTGCTCGACGCACAGCAACAGCCGGGAACATCGGAGGATCGAGGGGTGCTGACGGTTCGGCTGCGCTCGGACGGCCGTTATAAATCGAAACTCTATGTGGACGGCGGCCCATCGGCGACCGGCACGGTAGGACATCTGCGTATGGAAGGCCGTGAGGTGTTTCGCCATGCCATCGCAATGATCACCGATGTGGTGGAGGACGCATTCAAGACGACCGGTTACACCGCCGCCGACGTAGACTGGTTCATTCCGCATCAGGCGAACAAGCGAATCATCGATGGTTCGGCGCACAAGCTCGGCATCGCGCCAGGAAAGATCGTCACCACGGTCGATCGCCACGGCAACACTTCGGCGGCGTCGATCCCGCTTGCACTCGCTGACGCGGTTGCCGACCGGCGCATCAAGCGAGGCGATCTGTTGTTGTTCGAAGCGATGGGTGGCGGCTTCACCTGGGGTGCCGCACTGGTGCGCTGGTAACGCTCCTGGCAGACGGCGCTGCGCTGCAAGAGCCCATAAGAACTTCCCGAAGCCCCGTTGACCATGCCCCGACAAGCTAATATCGTTGATAATTCAGCACGATATGCTGATCGGGCAATTGCTCGATCCACGGTGCTCGGGGCTGGCGATGGCGGGAAAGACGGTCACACGTGCCGATTTGTGTGAGGCGGTCTATCAGAAAGTTGGACTGTCGCGCACCGAATCTGCGACACTTGTCGAACTGGTGCTCAAAGAAATCACCGATTGTCTCGAACGCGGCGAAACCGTGAAGCTGTCGTCATTCGGCTCGTTCGTTGTGCGCAAAAAAGGTCAGCGCATCGGACGCAATCCCAAAACCGGCAAGGAAGTTCCTATTTCGCCGCGCCGCGTCATGGTGTTCAAGCCGTCGGCTATCCTCAAACAGCGCATTAATTCTGAAACGACTGGCGCGGAGGCGCAGTGAGCGCGACGATGCCGATTGTCGAAAAAGCGCCGGATGCGTTCCGCACTATCAGCGAAGTTGCCGATGAAATCGACGTGCCGCAGCACGTGCTGCGTTTTTGGGAAAGCCGTTTCTCGCAAATCCGGCCGATGAAGCGTGGCGGCGGTCGTCGTTATTATCGGCCTGATGATGTCGATCTGCTGCGCGGCATCCGCCATCTGCTTTACGGCGAAGGTTACACCATTCGCGGCGTTCAGCGCATTTTACGGGAGCAGGGTGCCGCCTTCGTACAGAATGTTTGGCGCGCCGGCGCCGAACCCGCACCGCCGCTACTTGAAGAGGACGCCAAAGATGCCGTACCGGGGACGGGAGATGATCGCCCCGAGCCGAGTTTATTTTCGTATTCTGAGCGCGGCGACGATGACATCGAGACCGGCAAGGGGGGGCTGACGGCAGCGGAAGCGGCGCGGCTCGGCAGCACAGAAAATCGGCGCAAGCTGGAAGTTGCTCTCGACGAACTACTCGCTTGCCGGCGAATAATCGACAGCGCGCTTGGGCAGAACTAAGCTGCTTTTATCGCTGTCGCGCACGCCTGACATTTCGACGTGCCAAGCCTTGTCTCCCACGGGCAGCCAAGAGAGACTGTGGGCAGGTGAGCTGCCCAAGATCGAGGCGTCGACCTCCACAACTTCGATCGCGCCGCGCCGGGGACCTGCATGATTCGAAAATTCCACGTTTTATACGTCGGCCAAATTGAACTTGAAAATATCGGCTTGAATGGCACCCCGGCAAATGAGCGGCGCTATTCCGACGAACGCCTACGCGAGGCGTTCTTTACCGCCCGCGATGTTGCGAGGCTGATGGACGAACTCGGTTTCGATGTGTTGTGGACCGCCGAGCACCATTTTCAACGTGAGGGCTACGAAGTCTTTCCCAACCTTATTCAGCTCGGTCTTTGGCTCGCTACTCAGACCAAGCGCCTGAAATTTGGTTGCGCTTTTAACGTCCTGCCGATGTGGCATCCGATCCGGCTGGCGGAAGACTATGCGATGGCCGACGTCGTCACCGACGGCCGTATCATCATGGGCGTCGGCCGCGGTTATCACACGCGCGAGGTCGAAACCTTCGGCGCGCCGCTGCTGGATGCGGAGAAAAATCGTGAGCTGTTCGAAGAACAACTCCGGTTGCTGCTCGCGTGCTTCAACGAACAGTCATTCCATTTCAAGGGCAAGTATTACGACTGTCCACCGCCGGTCGATTATCGGAGCTACCAGCTCAAGGATATTACGATGGTGCCGCGGCCAAAGCATTTACCGGTCGAGATTTGGATGCCGATCGCGAGCGGCAAGACTATTGAACTCATGGCGCAATACGGTCTCAAAGCCATGGTCACGCTTAACGGCGAAAAAATCTTGGATGATGTTGTCCGCGCTTACCATTCAGCCTGTCAAAAGCGCGGCCAAAATAAGCAACTCGGCGAGGACATGATCTGGGGCGCCGGCGTCTATCTGGCCGACAGCCGCGACGAGGCGATACGGCGGCTCGAACCCGCGCATGACGAGCGGTTCAAATGGTTCGCGCCGTTCGGCTTCGTGCGCTATGCCGACGAGCAGGGGCGCACCTGGGGTTCGCCCGGCGCACCCGCCCGCACGCCTTCATTGCGGGATGGCGTTGCGCAGAAGGCGTGGTTTTGCGGTCCGGCGGCCGAAGTGATCGACGGAATCAAATCGATTGAAGCCAAATATCCCGGGCTTGATAGCTTCATGATCCATTGGGCTGAAGGACTGGCGCCGGCGGAATTTAAGGAGCAACTCCGCTGGTTCGCCAAAGACGTGATGCCGGCATTCAAACGCGCTTAGATAATGCGGCGATGAGGTGTGATCGACTAAGTCGATGAGTGAAGGAGTACTGCGCCATGGCCGGATTGCTCGATGGACACATCGCTGTGGTCACTGGAAGCGGATCGGGGATCGGCCGCGCTATCGCGTCGGGTTATGCGAAGCAGGGAGCACAGGTAGTTGCTCTTGATATCGACGCCGATTCAGCGGCCGAGACAGCCAAGACGATCAGTCGCGCCGGCGGCAAAGCGCATAGCTTCACGCTCGACGTCCGAGAGCGGGATCGTTGTCGCGAAGTTGCGGCACAGATCGAGCTGAAAATCGGTCAGATTTCCATTCTCGTTAACAATGCCGGGATCAACCGCCGCAATGCCTTCACCGCAGAACCGGACGCCGTAATCGCGGATTGGCAGGATGTCCTGGCGATCAACCTCAACGGTGTTTTCAACGTGACCCATGCTTTTCTGGCGCAGCTCCGCGCCACCAAGGGTCGGATCATCAATATCGGCTCGATCCAGTCGTTTATGCATGTGCGAACGCCGAACTCGCCCGCTTACACCACCTCGAAGCATGGGGTGCTCGGATTCACACGTGCGCTTGCGGCGGAGCTCGGCAAAGACGGCGTG
>DASZCJ010000150.1:0-9039 GCA_035943155.1 Xanthobacteraceae bacterium
GATTCGTGGTAACGCTAGCACCCGAAACAAGGCATGGCCTTAAACGTTAACACTTATAGTGATGTCTCACGCGAGGACTTCATCTCACACGAAGGATGTGAGGATAAAAATCGAGCGAACTTAATAAGGGACGTAAATTAAACGGGACCAGCTATCCGAAGCTTACATATAATGGAGCGCTCACCGGACCTTTTGACATCTAAGGGAACGCAGAGTTCTTAGACCCATTTCCAATTCTCATATTTATCCTTGCTTTGACGAATATGCGTGTACCTCTTCAAGCTAGTCCAACTACGGTGGCCAGAAACAGCGGCTACTTGCGGAATAGTTCGGCCCATCTCGAACAAACGCGAAACCCCTTCATGACGAAGATCGTGAAATCGTAGATCTTCAATTCCCAAAATTCGACACGCGCGCGTGAATGCAGCGCTGATGGCGTCGGTCGAATAGGGGAAGATGCTCATCATCGCGGGGCATTACCCAGGTGTGAAAATGGGTCAAAATGAGCCGAAAATGGTACGACATGAGACAAGAAGAAAATCGTCCAAGTGTCTGAAAAAACGCAAATAGCACGACAAAGTCGGTCCTACCGATTCTGTGTCGCTCCGATGATGGAATGGACAGACCGGCACTGCCGGTTCTTCCATCGCCTGCTGACGCGCCGTGCCTTGCTCTACACCGAAATGCTCACGACCGGCGCGGTGCTGCGTGGCGATCGTGTGCGGCTGTTGCGCTACGAGCCGGCCGAACATCCGTTGGCGCTGCAGATCGGCGGCGCCGATCCGCGCGCGCTGGCACAGTGCGCGCGTATCGCGGAGGATTCGGGCTTCGACGAAATCAACCTCAATGTCGGTTGCCCGTCCGATCGGGTGCAGGAGGGCCGCTTCGGCGCTTGTCTCATGGCCGAGCCGGATCTCGTGGGCGAGGGCGTCGCCGCAATGAAGGCCGCTGCCGCAATTCCCGTCACGGTCAAATGCCGCATCGGCATTGACGAACAAGATCCGGAACAGGCGCTGGCAATCTTTGCCGCGGCGGTGGAACGTGCTGGCGCCGACGCGTTGATTGTGCATGCCAGGAAGGCTTGGCTTAAAGGTTTGTCACCCAAAGAGAACCGCGAGGTCCCCCCGCTCGACTATGAGCGTGTCTATCGCCTCAAGGCGGCGCATTCACGTCTGACGATCGTGCTCAATGGCGGTATCGGCAGCATCGAGCAGGCGCTCGCGCATCTTGATCGAGTCGACGGCGTGATGATGGGACGTGCGGCCTATCAGGAGCCGTGGCGGCTGCTCGCGGTCGATGCGTTACTGTTCGATGATGATCCACCGTTCGCGTCCACACGAGCGGCCGTAGCGGCGCTGGTCCCCTATATCGAGCGCGAGCTTGCTGCCGGCACCCGGTTGCACGCCATTACCCGGCATCTCCACGGTCTGTTCCAGGGCGTCCCTGGCGCGCGGGCGTTCCGCCGCCAGCTCGCGCGTGCTACGGGAGTGCCGCAAGCGGGCGCGGAGCTCCTGATTGCCGCGCTCGATCTCGTTTCGGATAAGATTGCGGATAGCGGTCGCATCGCGGCCTAAAGCATGGCCCCGAAAAGTGGAAACCGGTTTTCGGAAAAGACCATGCTCAAACAATGAGCTAAAGCGAAATGGCGATTCAACTAAAACCATTTCGCTTTAGCGGCGCGGTGTGCGCCACGCCCGGCGCGCGCAAAACATGAAAGTAAGACGTTGCTCGGCGTTCCATTAAACGAGCTCCTTTGGCTCGCTCTCGCCGTCGTCATTGCCGGTGTCGTCACCGGGTTGCTCGCCGGATTGTTCGGTATCGGCGGCGGTGCCGTGGTTGTGCCCGTCCTGTACGAAGTCTTTCGGCTGCTTGGCGTGCCCGAAGAGGTGCGGATGCAGCTTTGTGTCGGCACTTCGATTGCCGTCATCGTACCGACGACGATCCGCTCTTATCTCGCCCATCGCGAAAAGGGCTTGGTCATTCCGCAGGTGATCCGGCTGTGGGCCGTGCCCGCGGTGCTCGGCGTTGTCTGCGGCGCCATCATCGCGGCCTTCGCACCGGCAGCCGTGTTCAAGATCGCCTTTGCCGTCATCGCAGGCTTCATTGCGATCAAATTTCTGTTTGCCGGGGATCGTTGGAACCTGGGCGACGAACTGCCCGGCACCGCGCTGATGAGCGTCTACGGTTTCGGCATCGGCCTTGCCGGGTCGTTGATGGGCGTGAGCGGCGGTTCGCTCTCCAATATTGTTTTGACGCTTTACGGCAAGCCGATTCACAACGCCGTCGCCACGTCCGCCGGATTGGGCGTGCCGATCACGATCGTCGGCGCGCTTGGCTATATCGCCGCTGGATGGCCGCATGAAGCGCTGCTGCCGCCGCTCTCGTTGGGTTTTGTGTCGCTGATCGGCTTGGCGGTGATGGCGCCCTTGTCGAGCTTGACCGCGCCTTACGGCGTTCGGCTCGCCCACAAAATGTCGCGCCGCACGCTTGAAATCGCCTTCGCGAGCTTTCTGCTGCTGATATCGCTGCGCTTTGTCGTCAGCTTGTTTTGAAGTGTAACCCGGATCGAGCGAAGTTCGATCCGGGAGGTTCATTCTCCCGGATATCGCGCCGCGATATCCGGGCTACAACGCGTTTACCGATAGCCTTTGAGCATCAGCCGGTCGCCGCTGACCTGCCAGCTTTGCAACCGGTTGAGAAAGCTCATGCCGAGCAGGCTCGTGCGCAGCTGCCCGGGTTGTACCACCAGCGCCTCCACCGAACGTTCCTCAAGTTCGCCCATCGCAATGCGATCGAGTGTGACCGGCGCGGCGCGGGCGCGCCCATTCGCCGTCTCGATGCTGACCGTGTAGTTCAGCAAAGGAAGCGGCAGGCCGGCGGCTTTGGCATCCTCGGGCGTGAGCACGACCGAACTGGCACCGGTATCGACGACCATGTGCACCCGCGCGCCGTTGATTTGGGCGGAGACGGCGAAATCTCCCGCGCCGGTACGCGCTACCTCGGCAGTGCGGCCACGCGAGATCACGTGGCCGGGCATCAGCTCGGCGAAAACGCGGTCCGCGACTTGATGCACCTCGTAGCGGTAGGAATAGCCGATCACCAGGACGAGGCCGATCACCGCCCATAACAGCGCGCCCATAATCGCTTCGGTGAAACGGCCGCGGAAGATCGTAAAAAGCGCCGCTCCGAGGAAAATCAGAATCGCGAGCTTATAGGCGAGCGAACCGAATTCATCGGTTGACAATGGTCCCACCATGCCGGCGCCGTGTTGCGCGGCTAGCACAAGGATGGCGACGAGGAGCCCGAGCAAGAGAAGCCACAGCAGGCGCTGGCGCACGGCTAACCTCTAGTCGGTCGTTGCGTTGCCGCTCACATCGGCGCGCGCGAACGATTGCGTTGAACGGGCTCGTCTGCCGGCGCCGCCGCTGTCGCTCAGTCTGGGAAGCACGGGCATGCGGAATCACGAATCAAGATAAACGGGCGAGAGCGGAACGCAATCCCTTCGCGGTCCACTTGCTGCAACTCATCCAGAGTAAATTGCCGACGCCTAGCATTGATAGTTTCTCAACTGTGCGAGTGGGCCGATCCGGCCGACCCAGCCCACCCGACTGTATGTGGAACCGCGCAACTTGGGTCCTGTGACGTTCTGGCGAGCCCGATTGCCGCGCGCTAAAGCGAAATGATTTAAGGTTGAATCGCCATTTCGCTTTAGCTCATTGTTTGAGCATGATCTTTTCCGAAAACCGGTTTCCACTTTTCGGGATCATGCTCTAAGGTCGGCTGCGTTAGTCGAAGGGTAATGGCAATGAAACTTTACGATGGCGGCCGCGCACCCAATCCGCGCCGCGTACGCATTTTTCTCGCCGAGAAGGGCATCACGATTCCGACCGAACAGGTAGACCTCGGCGCATTGCAGCAACGCACCGAAGCCTATACCGCAATCAACCCGATGCAACGGGTGCCGGCCCTGGTTCTCGACGACGGTTCAGTAATTGCCGAATCCATCGCCATCTGCCGTTATTTCGAGGCGCTTCAGCCGTATCCGCCGTTATTCGGTGTCGGCCCGCTCGAGAGCGCGCGCGTTGAAATGTGGAATCGCCGCGCCGAACTTCATCTGCTGTTTCCAGTCGCCAGCGTGTTTCAGCATCTACACCCGGCCATGAGCCGGATGGTCGATCCGCAGGTGCCGGCATGGGGCGAGGCCAACAAACCGCGCGCGATGCAATTTCTGGAGTTTCTCGACCGCGAACTAAAAGACCGGCCATATGTCGCCGGCGCGGATTACACCGTGGCCGACATCACGGCCTTGGTCGCCGTCGACTTCATGCGGGTATCGAAGCTTGCCGTGCCGGACACACTCGGCAATCTGCAGCGCTGGCATAAAGCAGTTTCGGGGCGCCCGAGCGCGGCGGTTTAGCGAAGCGCCGATTGCGGCGCGCTATCAGCGATCCCGTAGCCATCGCTCGAGGTTGCGACGCCGGGCCGGGTAGTGAGAAACGCAATCCCAATCAGGCCAATCGCGACATAGAGTGCCGCGCAAGTCCAGATGCTACGAGTATAATTGCGCATCGCACCGCCCGCGATCTACCGCCATTAACCTGCAGTCGCTCGACCTAACGCCGATCACGATGGGCAGGTTCCGTAAGACTCTCATGCGGCGCCGAAAAAAATGATTCGGCGTCTTCGGATCTCTCTATGCATCGGCAAAACGACGTTCGCAATGACGAAAGTCACAACGCGCCGCGAGCGGATCGATCGCGGCATCAGCCTTCGCGTTCGCGCGCTTTTGCCGCGCGCAACAGGTGGCGATAGGTGCCGTCAAAAACCGTATCGGTGCGTGACGTCCAAGTGGTATCGGCGGCGAGCGAGGGACGGCTGCCGTGGATGCGGCGGCCTCGGATTTCGCGCTCTGCGGCTTCTTCCTCATCCATTGCCGCCAGCGTGAAATCAGCCGTCACCGGCAAAATCAAAATCTGCAGCATCGGCTCGCCGGGCCGAAAGATGTGGGTGCGCCCTTCGACCGGCGTTTTGAAAACGACGAACGAGATCATCGGCCACCATTCGGTGCGCAACAGCGCCGGAACGGCGATCGGAACGGTGTCAGTAGGATCGGTATAGAATCGCGGATGAGGTTCGGTGCGCACGGCCCAGTCTTTTCCGACTTTCAGATCGAGCAGCAGCTGATAGGTATAGTAATCCTGACCGAAACTGCGGAAGGGCGGCCACATCAAATCGCCGCTGTTTTCGGGATGCGGACCGAAATCTCCGTCCAGGACGAGTTTGCCGTTTTTCCTGCTGACCCGCAGTTCGTTATCGTGCGGATAGAAGACTTCGATGCCGTATTGCGCGCCTTCGGTGAAGGGCACGCAATGCCAAGCATATTCCTGCGCGCCGTCGGTGCGAGGTTCGGGCTGCCCCGCCCAGCCCGGCATTTCGAGCTTGGTCCGCCGCGGTGCGAGCTTGGGATTTACCAGCCGGAATTTGACCTCTTGCATCGTGCCCGTCCCGGTTATGTTGCGGCTTTAAATACAGCCCTGACCGCGGTCCAGGCTAGAAAGTCCGGCCGCCGATCAAGAGTTCCCGGCGCGGTCCCGTTGGCCTGGGGGAGGCCGCCATTGGCCGTCGCGCCGGGCGCTGCGCCGATTGGGCACCCTCTGTTTAAACAGCGGCGAAAGCTGCTATCAATGGCCGGTGCTTGCGCCGGCAAGCCAGCCGCGACGCAAGATCTTTTTGGTGGCCTCTCTCTCTGCTGAAGTCACATTGTAGGAGATTTCGGTGTTCTCATTCCGTCCATTCGCCGGCGTACTAGGCGCGGTGCTTCTGCTCGCCGCCTCGGCGGCTGCAGCCGAGGATTGGCCGACCCGGCCGATCAGGGTCATCAGTCCATTTCCCGCCGGAAGCGCCTCCGACACCACAGCCCGCGTTGTCCTCGACAGCGTCTCCCAGTTCGTGGGCCAGCCATTGGTGATCGAGACCAAGCCCGGCGCGGGCGGCATTGTCGGTTTCGCCGACGTCGCCAAAGCCGACCCCGACGGCTACACGTTTGTGACCAGCTCGACCTCACTCGGCACCGGCTCTGTTTTGCATCGTCACCTGCCGTACGATCCGTTGAAGGATTTCGTGCCGGTGGTGATGTTTGGTGTTCAGCCGAACGTGCTGGTCGCCTCGAAAGAGAGCGGGTTCAAGACCGTCGCCGATCTGGTTGCCGCGGCCAAAGCAAAGCCGGGCACGCTGACCTTTGCCTCGGCGGGTATCGGCTCATCGTCGCATATGGCCGGCGAGCGGTTGCGACTTGCCGCCAACATAGACGTTCGCCATGTGCCGTTTCGTGATGGTGGGCTCACCGAAGTGATGGCCGGCCGCATCGATTACTATTTCATCCCGCTGGCGGCTGCGGCGGCGGCGCTGGGCAGCGGCAAGCTCACCGTGCTTGCGGTCAGTTCGCCTAAACGCGTTGCCTTGTTGCCGGATGCACCATCGATTGTCGAAGCCGGTTATCCGAACGCCATCTTCCGCTTCTGGGTCGGATTATCGGCACCAGCGAAAACGCCGCGGCCGATCGTCAATAAATTGCACGATGCGACCGAAAAGGCGCTGCAGGATCCCGGCTTGAAAGAACGGCTGGCAAAGCTCGGTGTCGAGCCCGAACCGATGAGCGTCGACGCGTTCGGCAAATATGTCAGAGACGATATCACCGCTACTGCGCAGCTCGCCAAAGAAGCGCACATCGAGCCGCTGGATTAAGAATACTTCCTCCCCTGCGGAGCAAAGCGCAGCGGGGGAGGATTAATTGGTCATCGGTTCAACAGCGCGATCAGGCTCGACGTATCCCAGCGCTTGCCGCCCATCGTCTGAATTTGCGAATAGAACTGATCGACGAGCGCTGCGGCCGGCAGATGCGCGCCGTTACGCCGCGCTTCCGATAGGCAGATGGAAAGATCCTTGCGCATCCAATCGACGGCGAAACCGAAATCGAATTTGCCGGCGACCATGGTTTTGTAGCGATTCTCCATCTGCCAGGACTGCGCCGCGCCTTTGGAGATCGTGGCGATCAGTATCTCGATGTCGAGCCCGGCCTTCATGGCGAAATGCAAGCCCTCGGCCAGGCCCTGCGCCAATCCGGCGATGCAGATCTGGTTCACCATTTTGGCAAGCTGGCCCGAGCCGGAAGCGCCCATCAAGTTGCAGGCGCGGGCATAGGCGGCGATCACCTTTTCGGCGCGTCCGAACGGGCCCTGATCGCCGCCGCACATCACCGTGAGCACGCCATTTTCGGCGCCGGCCTGACCGCCTGAAACCGGCGCATCGACAAAGTCGAAGCCGCGGTTTTTCGCTTCGCTGAAAAGCTCGCGGGCAATTTCAGCGGAGGCGGTGGTGTGGTCGACCACAACGGCCCCCTTGCGCACGCCGGCAAAGACGCCGTCCTTGCCGAGCATAACTTCGCGCAAATCGTTATCGTTGCCGACACAGGTCATAACGAAGTCCTGGCCGTCGGCGGCCGCGCGCGGCGTGGGCGCGCTTTTACCGCCGTGCTGGCCGACCCATTTTTCGGCCTTGGCAGAAGTCCGGTTGTACACCGTGACGTCATGGCCGCCTTTCGCCTTGAGATGCCCTGCCATCGGGTAGCCCATCACCCCGAGCCCGACGAATGCGACCTTTGCCATTGTCTCCTCCACCAACGATATTGATCCTTCGCCGTCCTCATGGCCCGGCCGCTGCGGGCACGTCAACAGCGCTGCGCCAGATTGACCCCGCCAGCGACTGGCCTATCTAGAGCTTCGGTGATCCGCTCATGGCTCTTTCGAAAGACGATGTTCTCGCCGCGCTCGGCAAGATTTCGAGCCCGGACGGCGTGCCGCTGCCGGCAACGGGCAAGCTTTCGGAGATTGTCGTCGCCGACGGCAAAGTGTTCTTCTCGATCACGGTGGATTCCGCTGCCGTCCAGCAATGGGAATCCGTCCGCGAGCGCGCCCAACACGCCATTCGCGCGCTGCCGGGCGTGCAATCGGTCATGGCGGCGCTTACGGCCGAGCGCGCGGGTGGCGCCACGCCACGTCCGCAGGCGCCGCCGGTGGGCCGCGGCCGTCCCAGTGGTCCGCCTGGCGGCCCGCCTGGTAGTCCGCCTGGCGGTCCTGCAGCGCCGACGGGCATTCCCGGCGTTCAAGCGATCATTGCGGTTGCGTCCGGCAAAGGCGGGGTCGGCAAATCGACCACCGCGGTCAATCTTGCGCTTGCTTTGCGCGACCTCGGCCTCAAGGTCGGCATTCTCGACGCCGACATCTACGGCCCCTCCATGCCCAAGCTACTCGCCATCCGCGAACGGCCGCAGACCATCGGCGGCAACCGCTTGCGGCCGATCGAACGCTTCGGCATGCCGGTAATGTCGATCGGATTCCTGATCGAGGAAGAAACCCCGATGATCTGGCGCGGGCCGATGGTCATGTCGGCGCTGACGCAGATGCTGCGCGAGGTCGAATGGGGCACCCTCGACGTCATGGTCGTGGACATGCCGCCGGGCACCGGCGACGCCCAGCTCACGATGGCGCAACAGGTGCCGTTAAAGGGCGCCGTCATCGTCTCGACGCCGCAGGATCTCGCCTTGATCGACGCGCGGCGCGGCATTGCCATGTTTCGCCGCGTCAACGTGCCGGTGCTCGGCATTGTCGAAAACATGAGCATGTTCATCTGCCCGCAATGCGGCGCACGCTCGGATATTTTCGGTCACGGGGGAGCGCGCCGCGAGGCGGAGCGGCTCGGCGTACCGTTCCTGGGCGAGGTGCCGCTCGATATCGCGATCCGGGAAAAATCGGATTCCGGAACGCCGGTCGTGGCAACGGTACCGGACGGTGTACACGCCAAATTTTATCGGGAAATCGCAACGCGCGTGCGCGATGGATTGGCCGCAACAAGTCGGGCGGCGCCAAAGATCGTGGTCGAGGCGTAAAGGCCGCCACAGTGCTCAACGCAATCCGGGCGCGCCAACCGAACCCGACGCATCGAACGCGGTGAGACGGAGTTAGTTGCCGCCTACTTGCATGC
>DASZCJ010000151.1:0-6885 GCA_035943155.1 Xanthobacteraceae bacterium
ATTGCTTCGTCGCAAAGCTTGTCATCGGGCCGGCCACTTCGGGCGGGACCCGGTTGGCTCCTCGCAATGACGATTTCCCGGACGCGGTGCAGCGTGAAACGATGCACACCGCAGATCCGGGATCGTTCAATACTCCGAGTATCCGAAGATCCCGGTTCTGCAGCGCATCACTGCGTGCTGCGCTGCGCCCGGGATACGACGACGATGCAGAGCCGCATGATCCCGGCCGGTCTTCGGACAAGATCACGCTCAAACAAAAGCTAGTCGCGAAATTCGAGCTTCACTGCACCGGCCTTGCCGGCGGACGCGCCAAGCGGCACGGCGCGATAGAAGCACGAGCGGCGGCCGGTGTGGCAGGCGCCCGCAACCTGCTCGACCTTGATCCACACCGCATCCTGATCGCAATCGATGCGCATCTCGATCACGCGCTGCGTATGGCCGGAGGTCTTGCCCTTTTTCCACAGCGCCTGCCGCGACCGGCTGAAATACCACGCTTCGCCGGTCGCGATGGTTTTTGCCAGCGCCTGCGCATTCATATGCGCGACCATCAGCACATCGCCCGAGCCCGCATCGGTGGCGACGGCCGTGACAAGCCCGTCGGCATCGAATTTCGGCGTCAGCGCCGCACCTTCCTCGAGTTCAGCCGAGCCCGCCGGCGCCGCGAATAGAGGTTGATCAGCCAAAGTCGCCCTCGTTGTTGCCGGAACTTCAAATCCGCGCCGGCCGCGCTTATATAGTCGATTGTCAAAGAGACTCAATAAACCCGCGTTAATGCGGGCAAATCTGCGCTTGGCCGATGCTCAACGAGGTCTATAACCGCCGCATTCTCGAACTCGCCGCCGCGATCCCGCGGATCGGACGGCTTGAGCAGCCCGATGCCACGGCGACCGCGCTGTCGCGGCTATGCGGCTCGACCGTCACCATCGATTTGAAAATGGACGGCGACACCGTCACCGATTTCGCCCATGAAGTGAAAGCCTGCGCGCTCGGCCAGGCGTCGTCTTCGATCATGGCGCGCAACATTATCGGCGCCAAAGCCGGCGAGCTGCGCGAATTGCGCGAGGGCGTGCGCAAAATGCTCAAAGAGAACGGCGCGCCGCCAGCGAACAGCAAATGGGCCGACATCGCCGTGCTCGAACCGGTGCGCGACTACAAAGCCCGCCACGCCTCGACGCTGCTGACGTTTGACGCTGTCGTCGATGCGATCGGCCAGATCGAGGCCAAGCGCAGCGGCAAAACAGCAACACAGTGACTGGGCGCAGTAATTTGTCGTCGCTGGCGCACAGCTGCCGCAACGCCCCTCGCCTATTCGGGCGCGGCTTGATCGCGATTTATCGCTACACACTTGCGTCGCTGGTCGGCTTTCGCTGCCGCCATCTGCCGACCTGTTCCGAATATGCGGATCAGGCGGTGGCGCGTTTCGGCCTGTGGGCTGGCGGCTGGATGACAGTAGCGCGGCTTCTGCGCTGCCAACCATGGGGCACGTCAGGTTTGGATTTCGTGCCGCAGGCGTTGCCGGAAAAATCGCGCTGGTATATGCCGTGGCGCTACGGCCGATGGCGCGGCACTAATTCTTCGCCATCGACGCCGCCCGGAGCATAATCCCGAAAAGCCTGCCCTCGGACTTGATCCGAGGGTGGGTACCGCTTTTCGGACCAGATCATGCTCAAAACAACCTTGCCGGACCGGACGCGGCAGGGCGCTAGAGCAAGACGCGCGTCCGGAAAAACCACCACGCTTACCTGCATTCGTAGGCAGCGAGTGAGCAACAGGAGTGAATGATGGTCGCGCTGACCTTTCCCGATGGCGCGCGTCGGGACTACCCGCCAAACACCACCGGCCTCGACATCGCCAAGGGGATTTCGCCGTCGCTCGCCAAGCGCACAGTGGCGATGGCGCTCGATGGCAAGCTTGCCGATTTCACCGACCCGATCGCGCACGATGCCAAGATCGAGTTTCTCACCCGCGACGATCCGCGCGCGCTCGAACTCATTCGTCACGATGCCGCGCATGTGCTCGCCGAAGCCGTGCAAACTTTATGGCCCGGCACTCAGGTCACCATCGGACCGGTGATCGAAAACGGCTTCTATTACGATTTCTTTCGCAACGAGCCGTTCACGCCGGAGGACTTTGCGACAATCGAAAAGAAGATGCGCGAAATCATCGCGCGCGACAAACCGTTCACCAAGGAAATCTTGCCGCGCGACCAAGCCAAAAAGATTTTTCGCGACAAAGGCGAGCTGTTCAAGGTCGAATTGATCGACGCCATCCCGCAGGATCAGCAGATCAAGATCTACAAGCAAGGCGACTGGTTCGACCTGTGCCGCGGTCCGCACATGACCTCGACCGGCAAGATCGGCAATGCGTTCAAGCTGATGAAAGTCGCCGGCGCTTATTGGCGCGGCGATTCCAACCGCGAAATGCTCTCGCGCATCTACGGCACCGCGTTTGGCAAGCAGGAAGAGCTCGACGCCTACCTCAAGCAGATCGAGGAAGCCGAGAAGCGCGACCATCGCAAGCTCGGCCGCGAGATGGATTTGTTTCATTTCCAGGAAGAGGCGCCGGGCTCGGTGTTCTGGCATCCCAAGGGCTGGACCCTGTTCCAGACGCTGGAAAACTACATCCGCCGCCGCCAGGACGATGCCGGCTATGCCGAGGTCAATGCGCCGGAGCTGATCGATTCGTCGCTGTGGGTTGCCTCAGGCCACATGGCGACCTTCCGCGACTCGATGTTTCTGATCGAGCCGCGCGAAGAGGACGAGCGCAGCTTCGTGGTCAAGCCGATGAACTGCCCGGGCCATATCCAGATCTTCAAGAACGGCTTGAAGTCCTATCGCGATCTGCCGTTCAAGATTTGCGAATTCGGCAAGGTGCATCGCTTCGAGCCATCCGGCGCGCTGCACGGTCTGATGCGCGTGCGCGCCTTCACCCAAGACGATGCGCATATCTTCATTACCGAGGAACAGATCGCCGCGGAGGTGATCAAGGTCAACGACCTGATCTTGAGCATCTATGCGGATTTCGGTTTCGACGATGTGACCATTAAATTCTCCGACCGCCCGGCCAAGCGCATCGGCGAGGACGCGGTGTGGGACAAGGCGGAGGCGGCGCTGATGCAGGCGCTCGAAGCGTCGGGCCGGCCCTGGACGCTCAACAAAGGTGAAGGCGCGTTCTATGGGCCGAAGCTCGAATATGTGCTGCGCGACGCGATCGGCCGCGACTGGCAATGCGGCACGGTTCAGGTCGATCTCAACATGCCGGGACGGCTCGGCGCCTTCTACATCGACGAGCATTCGAACAAGGTCACGCCGGTGATGTTGCATCGCGCGATGTTCGGATCGCTCGAGCGATTCACCGGCATCATGCTGGAACATTTCGCCGGTCATTTGCCACTATGGCTGTCGCCGGTTCAGGCGGTGGTCGCCACCATCACCTCGGACGCCGACGATTATGCGCGCGAGGCGATCGAGAAAGCGCGCCGCGCGGGACTGCGCGTCGAGGGCGACCTGCGCAACGAGAAAATCAATTACAAAGTGCGCAAGCACTCGTTGGCGAAAATTCCGGCGCTGCTTGTCGTCGGCAAAAAGGAAGCCGCCGAGGGCACCGTTTCGATCCGGCGGCTCGGCAGCGATGGCCAACACGTGATGGGACTGGACGCCGCGCTCGCCGCGCTGGCGCAAGAAGCGGTACCGCCCGACGTGGCGCGGATCAAGAAGGCGGCGTGAGCCCGCTCGCTCCGCTCGCGACCTCCCCCTCCAGGGGGAGGTGGGGCGAATTCTAGATCGCCGCGACCGCATTCACCGCTCAGCGCGTCAGTACTTCGACTTCGCGATCGACGCCGGTGATGACTTTGAAGTCGCGCTGATAAGTTCTGCCCTCATTGCGCGCGATGATGTGATAATCGCCTTCGGCCAGCACGAGACGGGGAAAGGCGCCGATCGATTCTTTGATCACGTCGCCGCCGGGCGTCGAGACCGTCCATTGCGTATTGGCAAGCGCCTCGCCGCTCGGATTATTGACGAGCTTAAGCGTGATGATGGCGGCGCGATGTGTCACCACGATATCGGTCAGCTTGCCCGGATCGATATGCACATCGGAGCGGACCACGGAATTGCCGTCGCCGTAGTTGGAGACGATGTAATAGGTGCCTTCAGGAAGCAGCACCACGTCGCCGGCCTGCACGTTCTGCGCGATCGGCCGGCGCTCGCTCGCACTGAACTGGCTGCCGGTGAAAATCTCAAACGTTATATGGCCGAGCGGGATGCGCACGTCGCCGACGCGGCCTTCGAGCCGGATGCCGCCGGCCGGAATATCGAACACTTCGCGCACCGTGTCGGCGCGCAAGACAATGGTCTTGGCGGCGCTGGCGAGCCCAAGACTCGCGTGCACGACGTAATTGCCTGGCGGCAGCGTGAATGTCGGCGCGGCGCCGCGATCTTCCTTGATCAGCCGAAAATTGCCAGGCGAGTCGGGTTTTGCCGCATAGATGCGCCAGATAAGCCCAGCGGTGATCGGCGCGGTATTTTGGCCGTAACGGGCGGCGACCGCGAGCAACACTTGACCGGCTGGAATGGCGGGCGCCGCTTGCGCGACCGGCGACGTTCCAGGCGGCGCGGTGGGCGGCGCGGCCGGCATTGGCGCAACAGGGGCTGGCGCAACAATCGTCGCACCGGGCGATCCGGTCACTCCGGTCATGGGCCCTGCCGCCGGCGCCGACGTAACCGATTGGGGCGCGACAAGATTGTGCACCTGCGCCGGCGATGACGTCGGCAACAAAAGCGGCATCATTGCAGCGAGATTTGCTGCAATAAGCCCGCGCCACAAGCCGCCCAACTTCCGCCCGCCCAGCTGCTGCCCCACCACGTGCCCCGTCATGGGATTTTTCTCAGTCGCAATCGCGGCAATTTCAAGCCGGCTGCCTCATACCAGGCACCCGCAACGGCGTGACCTCTGGCCAAGTTGCCGCCTCGTTCACCATATGTTGGGTAGATTGCGGCAGGATACTCTGCAAGCGATCAGGATCGGCCGAAAGCATGATCCCGAAAAGTGGAAACCGGTTTTCGGACAAGATCATGCTCAAACAATAAGCTAAAGCGAAATGGCGATCACTTTAGCCGAGAGGATTATGTGACCAGCGTCGATATTCCAAACAAAACCGTTGATGCCGGACATGTCGGCGTCAAAAGCGGCGGACCCTCGATCGGGCTTGTGCTCGGCAGCGGCGCGGCGCGGGGATTTGCCCATATCGGCGTGATGCGCGCTTTGCAGGCGCACGGCATCAAGCCCGATATCATCGTCGGCACCTCGATGGGCGCGCTGATCGGCGGCTGTTACGGGACCGATCAGCTCGACACGCTGGAGGACTGGGCGCGCTCGCTGACCATGCGGCGCATTATCGGCTATCTCGACGTGCGCATCGGCGGCTCGGGTCTCATCGGTGGCGGCCGGCTCGCCAATCGGCTGCAGGAGTCCATCGGTGAAACGATGATCGAGGACATGCCGATCCGCTTCGCGGCAATCGCGACCGAGATCGGGACCGGACACGAAGTGTGGCTGACGCGCGGCTCGCTGTCGCTCGCCGTTCGCGCCTCCTACGCTTTGCCGGGTATTTTTCCGCCGGTCTATCTCGGCGGCCGCTGGCTGGTCGACGGCGCCCTGGTCAATCCGGTTCCGGTTTCTGCAGCGCGCGCGCTGGGCGCCCGCGTGGTCATCGCCGTCAATATGGACGCCGACCGCTTCGGCCGCGGCACCACGATTGCGAGCCACGGCTCGGCCTTGGACGACGCTCCGCCAGTTCCGGCGGTTGAGCATGCGCGCAACGGCTTCGCGCGGCTGCGCGGCATATTCAGCGCCGAACGCGCGCTCAAGCGGCAGATCATCTCGGGCGACAGCCGGCCAAGTTTTTCCACGGTGATGGTGGAATCGTTCAACATCATGCAGGACCGTCTTACCCGCATGCGGCTCGCCGGCGATCCGCCGGACGTCCACATCACCCCGCGCATCGGCCATATCGGCTGGCTCGATTTTCATCGCGCCGCGGAATCCATTGCGGTCGGGCGGGCCGCAACGGAAAAGGCGATCGACTCGATCACCGAATCCATCGCCGACCTAAGCTAATTGCGGTTGATTTGATCTTACTGCGAGGGCGAATTGCGCGCGCAAGCTGTCTGACAGGTAATTTGCTGGGTCGTGCAGTTGAGCTGACACGACGTATTGGCGTTGGCATTGCTTCCGGTCGTGGCAGCGCCGGTCGGCTGCGAACCGGGAATAACGCATGTCGTCTGGCAGTTGGCCGCTTGGGAATTGCACGACATCATGCAGTTCAAATGCGCCGCCGCGCGCCGGCGACACCACCACCATTCACTGGCGAGCCAAGATCTGACCCGCTAAGCGGTGAGGATATAATCGCGCATTGCCGCGGAATCGCGCTCCATCTCGTGGAGGCGATGCTTGACCACGTCGCCGATCGACACGATCCCGACCAGACGGCCTTGATCGACCACGGGAAGGTGGCGGAATTTTCCCTCCGTCATCCGCTCCATGAGACTGGCGATGGTTTCGCTCTCAGTGCAGGTCGAGACCTTGCGCGTCATCGAGACGCTTACCGGTTCGTCGAACGCCGCGGCGCCGCGCTCAGCCATGGCGCGGACGATGTCGCGCTCCGAAAGAATACCGACGATGCGATGATCGGCGCCGAGAACGAGCACCGCACCGATGCGCTTTTCTGCCAGCAGCGCCACGGCAGATTTCAAGGTCGCGCTAGGTTCGGTGGTGGCAACCTCACGGCCCTTGGCCGCGAGAATAATACTGACAGTCATCGGACCCTCCCTAAACCTCGCTTTGCCGGCCATTTGCGACAACCGGCCACCGCGAGACTAATAAGGC
>DASZCJ010000152.1:0-12576 GCA_035943155.1 Xanthobacteraceae bacterium
TTGCGCCGCTCGGGCGGCAAAGCGCCGAGCGTCTTGAGCAGCGCAGTGACCGTGCCGTTCTTGCCAAGCGCCGCGACGCGCACCGCTTCGAGCGCGGCTTCGTCGGCGGCCGCGGTGATATCGGCAAGGATTTCGTTTTCCAGTTGCGCGAGATCGCTCATCATTCACTCCGGCATGAACGGCAGATCGGTATCGGACGGCCTGCCGCCGGCCTGTGTCAGCATGCAATGAACCTGGCCGCGATGATGGGTCTGGTGATTGAACATATGGGTGACGAGGACCCAGCGCGGCTTGGTTACTTCGCGGCCGACCGCACCCGAGAAATAGGTCTGCTCGGCGGCGAGCCAGTCCGGCGCCACCGTCGAGGCCCAGTCGAGAATCTTTCGGTCAAAGGCCGCGCGTTCGGATTTCAAGTGTTCCCAGTCGGCGTAGAGCGCAACGGATTCCGGGATTCCGCCCTCCGGCTTCGGCATGTCGGTGAACCGGCTCATCCAAATCCGATCGCCCCATAACAAATGGTTGAGCGTCTTATGGATCGAGCCGAAGAAGGCGCCGCGCTCGCGCTGGCGCTCCGCTACCGACAGCCGCTCGGCGATGCCGTAGACGTTTTCGTTTTGCCAGCGATTGTAGCGCGCCATGCGCTGCACATAGGCACGGTCGATCATGGTGTTCTCATAAGCGTCATGGCCGGACCTGTCCCGGCCATCCAAGTCTTACTCGCCACTAAAAAAGACGTGGATGCCGGCACAAGGTTTTACGCTTGGACTGCCCAAAGGCCAGATCCGAGTGGCGGGCATGACGGAAATTACGCGGCGAGCGCGGATTTGGCTTGGCCGACGATCGCTTCGAACGCCGCCGGCTCACGAATGGCGAGATCGGAAAGCACTTTGCGGTCGACGACAATACCGGCTTTGCTGAGACCGGCGATGAACCGGCTGTAGTTCAAGCCGAACGGACGCACCGCGGCATTGAGGCGCTGAATCCAAAGCGCGCGGAAGGTGCGCTTGCGCCGCTTGCGGTCACGATAGGCGTATTGGTTCGCCTTCTCGACCGCCTGCTTGGCAACGCGGATCGTATTTTTGCGCCGGCCGTAATAGCCCTTGGCAGCTTTGAGCACTTTCTTGTGCTTGGCGTGGGCGGTGACGCCGCGTTTCACGCGAGCCATGAATGATCTCCTCTTCGAGAAAAGAAAACGCGCTTGCTCTATCCTCACCCGCTTTCGGGTGTGGGCGGCAGGCTGTCAGCCGTTCGGCAGGAAGTATTTCTTGATATTGTCGCCGTCGGTCTTGAACAGCACGTTGGTGCCGCGCAACTGGCGGATCTGTTTTTTGGTGCGCTTGATCATGCCGTGGCGCTTGCGCGATTGCGCATAGAGGACCTTGCCGGAGCCGGTCACCTTGAAGCGCTTTTTAGCGCCCGATTTGGTCTTCATCTTGGGCATTTGGCTCTCCTGATAGGGGCGCCGGCAACAAGCGGCGCCTGCGATCTACGAACGATCGCTTGCGTGATGCGCGTGCTTATTTGCATTTGAGCATGATCTCTTCCGAAAACCGGTATCCACTTTTCGGGATCATGCTCTTGAGCACTTCGCCGCCGCCACGGCAGCCCTTGATCAGCCGGGCGGCGGGCGCGCGGGTTATGACAGAGCGAGCCGAAATTTGCAAATTTTCCAGCGATAACAGGCACCCGCAGCGGCATGGAACGCCGGGCCGCAACCAGTCGGCGTCCATCAAACCCGATGCTTACGAACCCGACGCCTATGACAGCTCGGAAATGAGCTTGTGGTATTCGCTTTCCGGCCAGGCCCGCATGGTGCGGGTGCGCACATTGCCGAGCGCGCCGACTTGCATGCAGAACTTGGCGATGTTGTCGCCGCTTGCCGTCTCGACGATGCTGATCAGATCGAACTCGCCGTTGGTCAGATAGGTCTGCTTGATGTCGACCCCGAGCTTCTTGGCCATTTCGCGCGCGGCGGCGGCGCGCTTAGTCGCATCTTTAACGTTGCGGATTCCCTGTTCGGTCCAATTCATGGCGATGATGAACGTCGGCATGATCGTATCCTCCCACTGCTTGATAAACGCGACACTTCGACAAAGCGACTGCTCAACAAACGCGACGCGCCAGCGCAATTGCGCCGGCTTCACCGACTTCCGTTGCCCCTCGAATTTCTTTACCGCCTGCAGCGGCCGGCGATTGCTTGAGCATGATCTTTTCCGAAAACCGGTATCCCTTTTCGGGATCATGCTCTATTCAACGCGGCGCCAGCACCATCACCACTTGGCGGCCCTCGAAGCGCGGCTCCTGCTCGATCTTGGCGATCTTGACGGTGTCGCCCTTGACGCGGTCGAGCAGCTTATAGCCGAGCTCCTGGTGCGCCATTTCGCGGCCGCGGAACCGCAATGTCACTTTGACCTTGTCGCCTTCCTCAAAAAATCGCTGCATCGATCGCATTTTCACGTCGTAATCGTGATCGTCGATCATCGGCCGCAGCTTGATCTCTTTGATCTCGACGACCTTTTGCTTCTTGCGCGCCTCGGCGGCTTTCTTTTGCGCCTGATATTTGTATTTGCCGTAATCGAGAATTTTGCAGACCGGCGGAACCGAATTGGGGGCGATCTCTACCAGATCGAGCCCGGCCTCTTGCGCCATGGCAATCGCTGCGCTGATCTCGGTGACGCCTTTGTTGTTTCCATCCTTATCGATGAGCTGGACCTCGCGGACGCGGATCTCCTCGTTGATACGCGGCCCCTCCTTTGCGGCGGGCTGCGGCATTCTGATCGGGCGACGAATGGGTGCTGTCTCCTCGTGCTATTGCGCCACGCAGCTCGACCAACGCCACTACCCGGATGAGCGGTGGAAAGCCGAACAGCGAAGCCTCAAGATCGGGAGTTTTTCGATTTAAGTCAACGCTCATGCGGGCCGCGGCATAGGCGATTGGGCGCGCATGATCTATTTTCTGCTACCCCGAACCGGGAACCGACTTGCGGATCGTCCATGGTCGATAACATGGCCCATAACATGGCCCATCACATGGCCGATAACGGCCTGAAATATCTCAACGTTGGTGAGGGCGCGGAACAACGCGCTATCGCCGTGCGAGCGCGTGGCGGCGCCGCGCCGGGCCTGCTGTGGCTTGGCGGCTACAAATCCGACATGCAGGGAACGAAAGCGCAGGCGCTGGCCAGCTGGGCGGCGCGCCAGGGCCGGGCCTGCGTGCGGTTCGATTATTCCGGGCACGGCGAATCCGGCGGCGCGTTCACCGACGGCACGATCGGCCGCTGGCTCGCCGAGACGCTTGCGGTGTTCGATGCCTGCTGCCGCGGACCGCAGATCGTGATCGGCTCGTCGATGGGCGGCTGGCTGGCGCTCCTTCTGGTCCGCGCGCTGCGCGCGCGCAAAGAATCAAGCCAGCAAGCAAACGCAGCCAATGTGTCCGGTCTTGTTTTGGTCGCGCCGGCGATCGACTTCACCGAAGAACTGATGTGGAAACGATTCACGCCCGAGATCAAACGTGAGCTCGCGGACAAGGGCGTGTGGGCGCGGCCGTCGGAATATTCGCCGGAGCCCTATCTCGTGACCCGGCAATTGATCGAGGAGGGCCGGCAGCATCTGCTGCTTGGCGCCATGATCGAAACCGGCTGTCCGGTGCGCATCCTGCAAGGCGTGCAGGACCCGGACGTGCCGTGGCAGCACGCCAAAGCGCTGGTCGCGCGTTTTGCTTGCGATGACGTGGTGCTCACTTTGATCAAAGACGGCGATCACCGCCTGTCCCGGCCGGAGGATATTGAGCAGCTTATTCGCGCGGTGGCGGAGCTTTAGCTGTCATTGCGAGCCAACGGGTCCGGCCCGAAGTGGCCGGCCTGATGGCGGCTCCGCGAAGCAATCCAGAGCTAACAGTTGAGCCCTCGCAACAAGCAGCACCGCCAGCGCTTAGGCAGCGGTCGTCGCCTTGTCGAAAGCGATCGCGCCCGCACCAAAAGCGATCACATAAATAAAGCCGCCTGCCATGACGAGGTTCTTATAGAAGTTCATCATGTTGTCCATGTCGCCGGCCGGCAGATGCACGCCAAACGCTGTGCCGAGGCAGAGAACGAGCAGCACAGCCGCAGCCCAGCGGATCATAAACCCGACAAGGATCGCCAAGCCTCCCAGGAGATGAATGGCGATCGAGACCCAGACTGCAATCGCAGGCGTCGGGACATGCAGGCTCGTAAAATATTCCACCGTGCCGGCCGGATCGCGCAGCTGGAGCACGCCGTCCCAGATGAACAGGCTGCACATCAACAGGCGTGCGAGCGTGGGCAAGTAGTCATTGATGGACGTTCGGATCATAGCCATTCGGCATCTCCGGCAAACCCGCGTATCGGCAACCTTCTATATGTCGGCGACAGGTCGATTATTCCCCGTCCGAAGAACCACGAGCACAGGCTAGTGTACCTGGTTTGTTCTTGCGCACGCGTAAGTTGTATGCTAGATCTAGCTCCGTTTTAGCTGGAGGACTTCAGCGGGTTTATCGCTGCCGCGGGCAATGGGGTTTTGCGACATGTGGGTCAAGGTTGACAACAAACGATCCTCGAGTGGCCAGAAATACGTGGTCCGCTGCAATTCGGAAATTGCCGGCACCCGCGTGATCGAGGAGCGGCCTGCAAAAGGGGTGGCCGCGGCGCGAAAGACGGCGGAGATTTTGGCGTCGTCGCTGAACGTGACCGCAACCGTCTATGGAACGGATGCCGAAGGCGAGTTCGTCTATGGTGTGTACGAGGTCGCCGAGGGCGCAGGCAGCGCGCAAAGCGCGGTTATCAAGCGCCTATTCGCCGAATCGGCGGCGGCATCCTTGTCGTTCAAGGATCAATTGCTCGCAAATATCCCGGAGGCCGGGGAAGCCACGATTATCATTGTCGAAGCCATCGACCATATCCGAGCGGTTTATCATCTCGCACAGATGTTGGCGCCGGCGGTCGCCATCCTCGAGGATCTCGACCTCATCACGAAGAGCCGCGACAATCCCTACTCATATGGCGCTATTAGCCAGAACGATGTCACCGGCGTATTGCTGCAGGTCCTCTCAGGAGGCTCCGCCTATGCGGACATCGTGACGATCGCCACCACGAACCACCCCGAAGCCATTGATGAAGCGTTGGCCAAGCGTGCCGGACGTTTCGAAGCACATATTCGCATGGGCTATCCGAACGACACCGACAAGCAGCGGATTGTCGATCTTATCTCGATCGGTTCAGTGTCAACGATGACGTCACGCGGCGCCATTGTTCGTGCCGCGCGACACAGGGCCTTATGGGCAACAACCGTACGTCGTGGACGATCGCTTGTTTTTTTTATGCCGAGAATCAATGCGTGTACCAATGGTCCACGCTGGTCGATGGCGACGATCCGCCGGTCTTCGGCCGCTACGAGAACAGCGAACCATGGCAAGCGGAGGACATCAGGGTCTCCGAACACCTAATCCTCGCTTGTTTGTTTGAAGCCGTAATGTGCCATGCCAAATTTGGGGCGTCGGTGGCGTGGCTCGACGAGGACAGACTGACGAAGATCGTCAGGCACATGTCGCCTTTGGCCATTGCACCGTGGCGCTGGCTCGGCAGCAGATTTTGTGCGCGGGGCGGCGCCTTCATATGCGCGGGTGTGAACGGCGAAGAGGAAGGTAAGAAGTGCCGATCCAAACCGAATACCCGCCAAGGCCGAACACCCGCTGCAATTCCTCAAGCCGCTCCTGGATGACAGCTGGGATTACGTCGCGATTTGAGCCTGGCGATGCGCGGCGGTCGATCAAAATAATCAAACCGCTGAACGCAAAAATTTTCAAATTGGGGGAAACAAGAAATGTTCAAGATAATCTGGCGTGCGTTTTGTCTGGTGGCACTGACGCTGGTCGCGCTTGGCTCGGTTGCCAGCGCGCAGGACACGGTGCGCATACGCGGCACGATTGAGAAGGTGGATGGAGCGGTCTACGTCGTCAAATCGCGCGACGGCTCGGAGCTGAAAGTTTCGCTCACCGACAATCCGCTCATTGTCGCAATCGTCAAAGCCTCGCTGTCGGATATCAAGCCGGGCTCGTTCGTCGGCGCCACCGGCATGCCGCAGCCTGACGGCAGCCAGAAGGCAATCGAGGTCCACATCTTTCCCGAATCGATGCGCGCCCATTCCCGGCGCGCACATCTGCTTTCGTGCCCCCGGCCGCGCGGCGGTCGATGCCTTTCATGCGGCAGCGCTTGCTTGTGGCGGGCGCGACGACGGCGCGCCCGGACTTCGGTTGCATTATCACGCCGACTACTACGGCGCCTTCGTCTTTGATCCCGATGGTCATCGCATCGAGGCGGTCTGCCATGCGCCAACCAGCCCAACAATCGTTGTTACGGGTTAGCGCGAGGCTTGCTGTATCCTGCGGGTCTATGCGGCGAGAAGCGGCATCAGGCGAGCGGCGGATCGGCGAGCACCACCGAGGTTTCGATCTGCCGCTCCGGGATGGTCCAGTACATCTTAAGCAATGCGGCCTTGCGCTCCGGCGAGACCAGCGCGAAGCCGTGCCGTTGATAGAAGCGGATCGCCCAATCGGCCGCGGCCCAGGTGCCAACGAGGAGTTGGCGCGCGCTCGTCTGGCGTAAACGCTTGAGCAGCGCGCCGCCGACGCCGCGCTGTTGATTGCCGGGCAGTACGTAAGCGTGGCGAATGAGATCGACCTCGCGCACCGGCTGGAACCCCATCACGCCGATCAGCGTACCGTCCTCCTCATAGCCCCAGAACGTTACGCCGGCGGCGACCTCCTCATCGAGCTCCGCCGCCGGCATGTAGGGGTCGTGCCATCGATCGGCGGGGATCACCCCGCGATAGACTTCGGCAGCAGCATTGACGATCGCAAGGATCGTTGCACGCTCGTCGGCGCGGCAAGGCCGGATGCTGTTACGGACGTTGTTCATGATCAAAGTGGTACCAGATCGGCGATGTAACCCCACGTGACTAGCACAGAGCTTTGTTATCGAGGCCGGCCTATGCTACCCGCAGGACGCTTTGGAAGTTAAGAACATGCCCGACGCCCTTGAGCTTCTTACCAGCCGGCGCTCCATCAAAGCCGTCGAGCTTACCGGCCCGGCACCATCCCAAACCGAAATCGATATGCTGCTGACCGTTGCCTCGCGGGTGCCCGATCACGGCAAGCTCACACCTTGGCGCTTTATTGTGTTCGAAGGTGAGGCGCGGCGTTCGGCCGGCGCGGCAATCGCCGCTGCATTTCGCGCCAAGTACCCGGACGCAAATCCCGAGCATGTCGAGGCCGAACGCAACCGTCTCACGCGCGCGCCGCTGGTTATCGCCGTGGTGAGCCGCGCCGGCCCACATGTGAAAATTCCGGAATGGGAGCAGGTGCTCTCGGCCGGCGCCGCCGCCATGAGCCTCGTCCTTGCGGCGCACGCGCTTGGTTACGGGGCAAACTGGATCACCGAATGGTATGCCTATGACCGCGGCGTGCTCGATGCCCTTGGCTTGGCGCCACACGAACGCATCGCCGGCTTTATTCATATCGGTAGGCCGCCGGGTCTGCCGGCGGATCGGCCCCGACCGTCGCTCAATGAGATCGTATCCCGATTTGATCAATCGAGAGCGAAGCCGACGCAGTCCTGATGCGGCGCAATCCTGACGAAGTGTCAGGCTACTTCTTCTCGCCGCGTGGTTCGGCTTTCTCCTTTAACTGAACCTTTAATTGCGCCAGCTCGCCGTTTAATTTCGCGATTGTCGCCTTGAGCGCGGCGATTTCGGCCTGGGCACCGGCGAGATCGCGAGTGACGACGGCGATCTTGTCCTGGGTTTCGCGCGTCAGCCGGGTCAATGCTTGCTGCAGAAACTCAATGTTGGTTTGCAGGCATCCGGTGCGGCGCTCCATCTGCTTTTCGGCGGTGCAGACCTCCAATCCGCGAATGTCCTGTGCGGCCGCGGATGACGCGAGCGCTATCAGCAGCGCCCCCGCATAGCGGTACTCATGCGGCCGCAGGTTCCGTGTCATTCCGGACGCCCCCAAGTAGCAAAATGGCGGATCGGTAATTGTACTAGTTTTTTGCCGAGAACGTCTCGCCGAACAGCCAATAGTTGGTCACGCCGTATACCAGGATTATTGTGATGCAAATCGTACTGATGAAAATTCCAATTTGGTCTGCGTCGCGCCATGCCCGGTAGGAGCTATAAAGCCAAAAAACTTGGCCAACCAAATTGGCGATCACACCGTAATGCGGCAGCTTGAGCGAGGTTAAGAGGAAGCCGAGCCCGGTACAAATGACAAGGCCGATCTGCATCAGGATATTCGTGTTCAAACAAGTCTCCTGGCTTTTCGCATGCCTTATGAAGCGATTTTAGCGGAGGAAATCGACAACCGTCATGTCTGACGATGACGCAAGGCGGACATCGGCCGTTTGTTTTGCTTAACGGCTCTCAACAACGATGTGGTAGTGTACAGTCATCGGCCTGAAGGGAATCCTTATGAGGCGGCGGGACTTGATCACGCTTCTTGGCGGCGCGGCGCCGGCAGCCTGGTGTTACCCGGCACGCGCGCAACAGCCAGCGATGCCGGTCATTGGGCTCCTTGGCGCGGGGTCGGCACAATCCGATGCCTTACGGGGTGGCTGCAGTTCGGCAGGGCCTGATGGAAGCGGGCTACGTCGAGGGACGGAACGTCGCATTCGAATACCGCGGGGCGGAGGATCATTACGAGCGATTGCCGGCGCTTGCAGCCGCTGGTGCCATAACTCATCAAACCGCCGGCCGAACGAATTGGTTCGTCGCGAAGTCACTGTGATCATCTCAATAGGCGGCATTACTTCGGCCTCGGCGGCCAAGTCGGCAACCACAACGATTCCGATCGTCTTCGAAATTGGCGGTGATCCGATCAAGTTAGGCCTTGTCGCCAGTCTCAACCGACCCGGCAGCAACATTACCGGCGTGACTTTTTTGGTTGGTACGTTGACCGCGAAACAGTTTGAGGTCTTGCACGAGACGGTTCCGAAGGCAGCGTTGATTGGCTTTCTTGTGAACCAGACCATCGCGGATGCCGAAACGCAGACGAAAAACGCGCTGGCAGCGGCAGAATCTGTTGGGGCCGGTCCAGCAGGCCACGAAAGTCGAACTGGTCGTCAATCTCAAGGCCGCCAAGCCGCTCGGTCTGACAATCCCGCTCCCGACTCTCAACCGCGCCGACGAAGTGATCGAGTAAAGCGGCGCTGAAGTCGAACATCTTGCCAGGGAACTCAAACCCCTCCATGCGCGTCTCATGGGAAAATGGTCTTTTCTTTTATCGGTTCTTTTATTGAGCACGGATTGAACGGCTTGCTCAGCGAGGAGATAGCATGAAACGCGAAGGTTTCCCGAGGCGAGCCGACGTAGCGGCAGGCGCGTGCATGGCGGCCATAGCGGCCCTGACACTTTCGGCTGCGGCACAGGAGCAGAAGATAGGCGCGCCACCTGAGTCAATGAACATGCGTCTCGTCGGCTACAACGATCTCCAGGGGCGCAGCGCCTATCAGCCGACCATTCATCACCAGGGCAACCGCTACATTGCTTATATCGGTCACCACGGCGGCACCCCGCAGACGCCCAAGCCTGTCAATACTTTGTCTGGACAGGCGGAATTCAACGGCACCTCGATCGTCGATGTGACCGATCCGGCGCATCCGCAATTCCTCGCTCATATCCCGGGCACCGCTGGCAACTATGAGGAGGGCGGCGCGCAAATGACGCGCGCGTGCGACGGCAAGACCCTGCCGAAGGGCGACCCCAACAAGACTTATTTGTTGCGCGTCTTCGGCGGCAAGAGCCATCAAATCTATGACGTGACCGATCCGGCAAAGCCTGTTCTCGTCTGGCAGCGGGAAGGAGTGCTCAACGACACGCATAAGAGCTGGTGGGAATGCGATACCGGCATCGCCTTTCTCGTCTCCGGCGTGCCGAGCTGGCGCGTCAACCGTATGACGGAAGTTTACGATCTCGGCGATCCGGCACATCCGGTAAAAATTCGCGAATTTGGCCTCCCCGGCCAGGAGCCCGGCTCGGTCGGTCCGATCCCGGAACAGCTGCACGGCATGATCTCGCTCGGGCCGCAGGCGAATCGGATCTATTTCGGATACGGCACCAATAAGGGCGGCATGATGCAGATCGTTGACCGCGAAAAACTTCTTAATGGCCCCAAGGATCCGACTGCAGAAAACCTTCGCTACCCGGAGGTCGGGCGTCTTGCCATGACGCCGATCAACGGCGCGCATACGACATTTCCGATGCCCAAAATGCCGATCGCCGAATTCGCCAAGGATTCGATGGGCTCGGTGCGCGATATCGTGATGATCGTCGATGAGCAGATCCGCAATGAGTGCGAGGAAGCTCGGCAGATGGCATGGTTTGTTGACGTGTCGATCGAAGCACATCCCATGGTGATTTCGAATTTCCAAGTGTCGGAAGCGAGCGGCAATTTCTGTTCGCGCGGAGGCCGCTTCGGCACGCATGCTTCGAACGAGAGCATGGCGCCGATTTTCTATAAAAAAATCGCGTTCCTCAGCTATTTCAATGCCGGCGTGCGCGCCGTCGACATCCGCGATCCTTATCACCCGAAGGAAATCGGATATTTCATCCCGTCGATCACTGCTGCGACCGACAAGCGTTGCGTCAAAGTGAATGGCGAAGACCGTTGCAAAGTCGCGATTCAGACCAATAATGTTGAGACTGACGATCGCGGCTATATCTACATCGTCGATCGCGCCAACACCGGCATGCACATACTCGAACTGACCGGCGAGGCGCGAACGCTAGCCGGTCTGCAGTAAGAGAGCTTTTGATCGGAAATAAATCGAGGAATTTCCGGGATGAACTTCGCGGGAAGGAACGCATTTTGCTTGAGCCGTGTGGTGGGGCTCTTATGCCTGCTCGCCGGCGCTATCGGCATCTTCACATCCAGGCATGCACAAAGTACCGCACCAGTCCCCGTTTGGTCCGAGGTGAAATGGCCGTTCCTGCTCGATCAATGGGGTGCAGGCCAGGCCTTTCGATGTGCGGCCGAGCAATGCGGCAGCGAAGTTCGTGTGTATCTGCGAGCCAAGATTGGATTTTGCCGATGCGCAACGGGCGTTTCCGATGACGACGAAATCGATCGCGTCGGCGACGTCGAGCTTATTGGCGACGAATATAAACCGCTCGCGCCGGGCCGACCGGTTACGGCGGGAATATTGGCGGGGCGCGCGCGGTTGTTCCTGGTCGAGCGGCCCTATCAATCGCGCGTATCGGTCTTGGCGGTGGCGCTGGCAAATAAGTGCGACGCAATCGCCGCCACCATCGTGGCTGAGCCCGATATCCAGACAGCACAGGAACGCGCCGCGCTTGAATTCCTAAAAAGCGACACCGTTCAGCAGTGGGCACAAGCCAATACCGGATTGCCGAACTGACCTGCGTAACGAAACACTGGCGCGCCCGAAGGGACGGAAAGCCATGAGGGTGCATAGGGTTAAGTAACCACGATTCCATGCGGGTTTGTGAGCGTTCTGGCCTGTCACTAAACCTGCTGCTACTATGTCCTGCCACTATCGGCCACTGAATGTCGGCGTATCGCGTCATGAAGATCCCCGTGGGCAGCAAGCGCAAGCGTGATTATTTGTTCCTACGGTCCGGCTCGCAATACTGGCGCGTCCGGCTTCAGGCGCATGGCCGTAGCATTGAGAAGTCGCTCGGCACGTCCGACCGCGCCCAAGCCGAAGTGCTGGCGCTGCCCTACATCGCCGAGCACAAGGCTAAGCTGCTGGCGGCGCGACCGCGAATAGAGCCGGTATGGCGGCATCAGTACGAGCCGGGGCGTGAGCACGCCATTCCGGATGGCGGACGCATCATCGCCACGGATCACGAGCTGATCCATCTCGACGCCAAGGGAATTATTACCGGGCGCTCGGTCAACGGCGGGGCGGGGCACGCAATTTTTGGTCTGGAACGGCGATTAGGACTGCCCGGGCCCATTGGTGAACCGATGATCACAATCACGGACGCCAAGCGGCCAATCCTGCCGACGAAAAACGGCGACGACGCGATCCTCGAAACCTATCTGGAACATGCCAACATCACTGGCCACTTTGAGCGCGAGGCGCGCAATGTCTGGGCGCTTTATAAAACGCTCACCGATAGCAAGCCGCTGAGGGATGCGAGCCGCGACGACGGTCGCAAGCTGGTGGCTCACTTTGAGGCTGGCGGTCTCAAAAGCGCGACAATTCAGAAAAAGATCGGTTGGCTGACTGCGGCGGTCAATCTCGCGATTAAAGAGAACAAGCTGAAATTCAATCCGTTTAGCGGCATCATTCCCAAGCGCGACGACAAAGCAAAGCGGTTGCCGCTCAGCGAAGCCGACATGAAGGAAACCAAGCGCAACCTTCGGCGGCTCGGCGACGCCGATCAACTACTGTTCCGATTGCTGGCGAGCACCGGCATGCGGCTAAGCGAGGCGTTTGAGATTGATGGCGAGTTTAAGGAACGGGGATGCCGATATGTCATCGTCGGCAAAAAAACGGAGCAATCCGACCGCCGTGTTCCGTTGCCCGCAAGCGTGTTGCC
>DASZCJ010000153.1:0-14010 GCA_035943155.1 Xanthobacteraceae bacterium
AGTGATGAAACGGTGGTCCGGGCCGGTCTCCCAGTACCAATCGGAAGCCGACTCGGTGAAATCGCGGAATCGCTGCTCGCTTTCCCGAAGCGCATCTTCGGCGCGCTTCTGGTCTTCGATGTCGCTATCGGCGCCGTACCATTTTAAAATTTTTCCGTGCTCGTCACGAAGCGGCTGGGCCCGGCTTAGGAACCAGCGATATTTTCCGTCCGACCTGCGAACGCGTTCTATGTTCTCATACCGAGTTCCAGTTTCCACGGCGGTGCGCCACCTGTCCGCCACTCCTGCCCGCTCGTCCGGATGAAGCACGTCAATCCATTCGGAGCCTCGCAGATCGTCCAGGGAGAGGCCGATTTCCTCCCAACGCTGATTGATAAAATCCAGAGAGCCGTCAGGCCGAGCGCTCCAGACCAGCGCAGGAATCGTATTGATCGCGAGCCGAAGCTCCCTTTCCGCCCGCTTGGCTACGGCTTCGGCCTGAAGCGACAGGATCAACAGGAAGATTCCGGAAACGCAGAACGCGACGATGGCGACAATGATGGCGAGCAGGCCGGTCGAGAGCGCCGGCGCGCCTGCGGCCGCTCCCGGGTACGGCAACAGCGTCAAGCCTGCCATGGCCGTATAGTGCATTCCGGAAACCGCGACGCCGAGGGCAATCGCCGACAAGATCAGCGGCGGCCGTCTGCCCCGGTCGGTCGCCAGCCACAGCGCCAAACCCGACGCCGCGATCGCGATCGCCATGCTGGCGGCGACGTAGTAGCGATCGTGGATCATGTAGGCGCTGGCGGAAAGCGCGCTCATGCCGATGTAGTGCATGGCGAAAATGCCGCCGCCCATCAGGCACGCGGACAATGTCAAGCGCAGCAGCGTGAGCGGCCCGGAGCTGACGGCATAAACTGCCGCGCCGACCACAACGACGCAGACTAGAAACGACAGCAGTGTCGGGAATACCAGGTAGTCGACCGTAAACGGCATGCGCGCCGCCAGCATGCCGACGAAGTGCATGGTCCAGATGGCGATGGCCAGCGAGAAAGCCGCGCCAGCCAGCAGCAAGCGCCGTCGCATGCCGGCGGCGGCGGCGATTTGCACCGCCAGACTCAAGCCGACATAGGTGCCCTGAATCGCCAAGACGATCGAGAGCAGGACAAGCCAGGTTTCGTAGGTCACTGGCATTGCCGTCATATCCTTCGTCAGGAGACGACGCTTAAGCCCATTCTCCAATGGGCTCTGGAGCCATTATAGATGAGTTTACGGCTGCCGCGAGACCGGGCTTTGACGCCAGCTCGCGATGCCCGACGGTGGCAGCAACAGATAGGATCGTGAATGAGATCGCTGATTTTGGATCTTGGCCCAACGCGCCATTAGCAAAACGTCTGTTGTTAGGCACGACCGGACTTGCAAATAGCGGTACGGCGCGCGTCCTATCGTCGTCCGCGGCGCCTCGCCCGAAACACTCACTTGTTCTCTAATAAGGTGATCTCGTCCACGACGTACCCGTTCGGTGCTCTTGGCGGATTACTTCGTGCGTTCTTCGTTCGATCGGAACTAAGCGATGCAGCCTTCACCGCTATCAAATTCTGTTTTCAGTAGCTAAATTCGGATTTAGTGGCGCAGGTGCAGCAAGCGACGTCGATCTCAGCGAACGTGAAGCCGTTTCCTGAAGTAGCAGCACGGCGCCGCGCTGATCCGCTCCCCCGGCCCGAGTATTTTGCGCAAGCGGTGCACATCGGCGCGCGCGGTAAGAACGATCGGACCTTTAAATGCCTCGTCGACATCCGGATTGGCCTCCAGATGCGCAATCAGTTTGGTATCGGCGTAGATAGCGTCGCGAATGCATTCGGCGCAGAACGGGACTATTTCGACCAGCGGCGGCGCATATCCGCCGACCCAAAGATCTGCGGCTTGTGCGGGCCTGCCGATGACTGTCGGCGCAAGCATCACGAGGCAGCCGGCGCTGATTCGAAAAGCCCGCATCCTGGTTAAGGCCCGATACCGCGAAATCATGGTGAAAATCGCCAAAGCAAAGCGCATGGGTGGATGATAGCGAAACAGTTGAGTCCGGGAAAACAAATTCCGCAGCCTGCTTAGGCAGCGACCGTGATTTCCTTATTGGTCGCAACCTCGTGCAACAGCGCGCGCAGCGCTTTCGCCCGTTTGCCGCCGAACGCCGCCTCGAATCGCGTCTGGGCGTGCTGCCACTCCTTGGCTGCGGCGCGAAACCGCGCGGCGCCGGCTCTTGTCAGATGCACTTCTTTGCTGCGGCGGTCGGTCCGGCCCGGCCGAATGGCGACCAAGCCGTCGCGTTGCAACGGCAGAATGTTGCGGCCAAGGGTGGTGCGATCCATGACCAGCGCGGCGGCGAGCGCATTGATCGACATTGGTCCTCGGCGGTGCAGCCTTGCAAGAATCGAATACTGCGTGCCGCGCAGACCGCAGCCGGCGAGGAATTGATCGTAGAATTGCGAGACATGGCGCGCGGCCTGACGCAGCGCCAGGCAGTTGCACCCGGCGGGATTGGTCCATTCGCGCGTAGCCGTGGATTTCGTCATGACCGATGCGCCTTGATATAGGTGTATATACTCCTATATGGTGGGCCGTTCAACCTAGCCGGCCTAAGCAAATCCAGCGGAGCAACGAAATGCCCACGGCCTTCGTGCCAGCCGCAAATGCCGCGGCGTCTGCCGTACCGGTTAGCGGTCCGCCCGCTCCGGCCACGGTGGCGATTCTGCCCGAAGCGCCGCGCTACGATTCACGCACGCGCGTGCTGATCGAAGGACCGATCGCGCCCACGCTGATCCGCCTCGCCGCTCCCAATGTGCTGGTGATGCTGGCGCAGACCTCGGTGGGATTGGTGGAAACCTATTTTATCGGCAAGCTCGGCACCGATCCGCTCGCCGGCGTGGCGCTGGTATTTCCGGTCGTGATGTTGATGCAAATGATGTCGGCTGGCGCCATGGGCGGCGGCATGTCGTCGGCAGTCGCGCGCGCACTCGGCGCCGGACACCGCGCCGATGCTGATGCGCTGACACTGCATGCGCTGCTCATCGGCCTCGTCTTCGGCCTGCTATTTACGATCGCGCTCTGGCTCGGCGGCGAGCCGCTCTACGTTCTCATGGGCGGCAGCGGCGCCGCGCTCGCGGCAGCCAAGATCTATTCCAGCGTCATTTTCAGCGGCGCCGTTCTGGTGTGGATGTTCAATTCGTTGGCGAACGTGATCCGCGGTACCGGTAACATGATCTTTCCGGCGCTGGTCACATGCGCGGGCGTGGTCGTGCTTATCCCGCTGTCGCCTTGCTTGATCTTCGGTCTTGGTCCATTCCCGCAGCTTGGCGTCGCCGGCGGCGCCGCCGCGGTGCTGCTTTATTACGCCATTGGCAGCGCGGTATTTACGGCCTATCTGCGCTCCGGCCGATGCGTCGTTCGCCTGACGCTCAAGGGCATGCGCCTGCGCTGGCCGCTGTTTGCCGACATTCTTCGCGTCGGCGCGGTCGCCGCGCTGATCACGGTGCAGACCAATCTCACGGTCGCGATTGCGACCGGACTCGTCGGCGCCTGGGGCCCCGCCGCCATTGCCGGCTACGGCATTGGCGCCCGGCTCGAATATTTGCTCATCCCGCTGGTGTTTGGATTGGGCGGCCCGCTCGTCGCCATGGTCGGCACCAATATCGGCGCGCATCGCCCCGATCGTGCGTTACGCGTCGCCTGGATCGGTGCGGCTATCGCGGCCGGCCTTTGCGAACTGATCGGCATCGCCGCGGCCGCCGAGCCGCGCGCCTGGCTGACGCTGTTCGACAGCGCCCCCGACATGATCGATGCCGGATCGCGCTATCTGCAGGTGGTCGGTCCCGTTTATGGCCTGTTCGGTCTCGGCATGGCGCTCTATTTCGCTTCGCAAGGCGCCGGCCGTCTGTTGTGGCCGTTCCTTGCTAATTTGATTCGGCTGTTGATCGCGGCCGGCGGCGGCTACATCGCCTTACGCGTAACCGGCAGCCTCACCGGCGTATTCGTCGCTCTAGCGGTTGCGCTTTGCGCCTTCGGACTGATTAATGCGGCTGCCGTTGCCAGGGGGTCTTGGTTCGATAAACCGCTGCGCGTCAATCTCCCCCCTCAGGAGACAATATGATCAAGCGCTATTTGGAAGATTTCGCGGTCGGACAAATTTTCAAGAGCGGCCGCAAGCGCGTCGACAGGAACGAGATTTTCGCTTTCGCCAGGGAATTCGATCCGCAGCCCTATCATCTCGATGAGGAGGCCGCGCGGCAATCGCCGTTCGGAGGGCTGGCGGCGAGCGGCTGGCACACCGCTGCCATGAGCATGCGGCTCATAGTTGACGGCGAGTTCAGACCCGCCGGCGGCATTCTCGGCGTCGGTTTCGACGAATTAAGCTGGCCGCGCGCGGTCCGCCCGGGCGACGAATTGCATGTGCAAAGCGAAATTCTCGAAGTGCGCCCGTCGAAATCACGGCCCGACCGCGGCATGATCCGCGTGCGCAACACGACGCTCAATCAGAACGACGAGGTCGTGCAAGTGTTCACCGGCAATCTTTTGGTGCCGCGCCGTCCCAGCGAAGCCGCCGGAGCGGGATGAGAATTCATCGAATAGCAGTCATCCCGCTCCAGGTTTTGTTGTACGCATGATCCTTTCCGAAAACCGGTACCCACTTTTCGGGATCATGCTTTAAATAACTCCCCAGCATAGAGGACTGCTCGATGCGTATTTTGGTAGTCGGCGCCGGCGCGCTTGGCGGCTATTTTGGCGGTCGGCTCAAGGCGGCCGGCCGCGACGTGACTTTTTTGGTGCGCCCGCGCCGCGCCGAACAACTGGCGAAGACGGGACTGGTCATCCGCAGCCCGCGTGGCGATGTGACCATCGCAGCGCCGCCGACGATTTTTGCGGATAAGCTGCAGGCGCCGTTCGATCTGATCCTGTTGAGCTGCAAGGCCTACGATCTGCCTTCGGCGATGGAGTCATTTGCCCCGGCCGTCGGTCCGAACACCGCGATATTGCCGTTGCTCAACGGCATGAAACATATGGATCTGCTTGGCGCTCGCTTCGGCGCCGGCGCGGTGCTCGGCGGTCAATGCATCATTTCGGCGACGCTCGATGCCGAGGGACGCGTCATCCATCTCAATGACCTGCATTTCTTATCATTCGGCGAACAGGGCGGCGCGCAAACCGCGCGCACCGCGGCGATTGCGGCAGCGCTGTCCGGCGCCGGGTTCGAGTCGCATCTCTCAACGGCGATCCTGCAGGAGATGTGGGAGAAATGGGCGTTCATCGCCGCCGCCGCGGGGATCAGCTGCCTGATGCGCGGCGCATTCGGCGACATCGTCGCCGCCGGCGCCGGTCAATTCGCGACCGATATGTTCGCGGAGTGCTGCGCGGTCGCCGCGGCAAACGGCTTTGCGCCCGGCGAGGTTGCGATCAAGCGCAGCCGCGGCATGCTGACCGCACCCGGATCGCCAATCGCCGCCTCAATGCTGCGCGACATCGAGCGCGGCGCGCCGATCGAAGCCGATCATATCGTCGGCGATCTGTTGGCGCGCGGCGGCAAAGGAACAGGCGATTATCCGCTTGATTATCCCCTCCTGCAGATCGCCTATGCCCACTTGCGAACCTATGAGGCGCGACGCCAGCGCGAAAAGGCACGCTCCCCCGCGCGCTAGCCTGGAACTAGCAGTGGCGCAGCACTATTTCCCTAGAGCCACATAACCTCGCGACACGGAACCTGGAGAAGGGAAGCCGGCGCCATGACCAAGATCGTTTATCACATCGTCGAGCACGACGGCGGCTGGGCCTATCAAGTCGACGGCGCGTTTTCCGAAACATTTCCCACGCACGAAGCGGCCCGGCGCGCGGCGCAGCGCGCCGCCGGGGAACAGCACATGCCGGGCGAAACCCGCACCATTTCCTGGGAAGACCCAGGCGGCAAATGGCATGAGGAAGTGGCGCGCGGCGACGACCGACCCGACGTCGAAGTGGAGGGCTGAGCGCGCCCTTGGCGTGAAAGGATCGCGTTCGGCGCCGAAAGAATACGCGGTTGCGCCGCTGCCGGCCCTCCGGCGCAATCGAGCCACCTTCCGAAAGTCATTGTTGGCGCGCGCCGTTCGCGGCTATCGTGTTGCGGCATGGCCGCACCGATGCACGACCGAGCCGCTCCTTATGTCGAAACCGCGCTGAGCGGCTACGAGCTTCTCAACAGCCCGCTGCTGAATAAGGGCACGGCATTCACCGACGCCGAACGCGACGCGTTCGATCTGCACGGCCTGCTGCCGCCGCATGTCGCCGAGCTCGATTATCAGGTCCAACGCCGCCACGATGCGTTTCGCGGCCTCGGCAGCGACCTGCAGCGCTACGTCTTCCTGCGCGGCTTGCAGGATTCCAACGAGACTTTGTTCTATGCGCTATTGACCCGCAACATCGAAGAAATGATGCCGATCGTCTACACGCCGACGGTCGGCCTTGGTTGCGAGCTTTTCAGCCGCATCTTCCGCAAGCCGCGCGGACTTTTCCTCAGCATCCCGCACCAGCATTTGATCCGGCGCATACTCTCCCATCCGCGCTATGACCGCATCGATGCGATCGTGGTCAGCGACGGCGAACGCATTCTCGGCATCGGCGATCAAGGCGCCGGCGGCATGGGCATCCCGATCGGCAAGCTGTCGCTCTACACCGCTTGCGCCGGACTTCATCCGGCGACGACCTTGCCGGTCATTCTCGATGCCGGCACCGACAACCAGGGGCACTTACGCGATCCGCTTTACATCGGCTGGCAGCATGAGCGTGTTCGCGGTCCCGATTACGACGATCTGGTCTCGACTTTCGTCAAAGCGGTGCGCGAGCGCTGGCCGCACGTCCTGCTGCATTGGGAGGATTTCGCTATCGGCAACGCCAATCGGCTGCTCGCCCGCTATCGCGACTGCTTATGCACATTCAACGACGACATTCAGGGCACTGCCGCGATTGCGGTCGGAACGCTCCTTTCCGCCATCAACATCACCGGCGTGCCGTTGCGCGAACAATGCATCGCGGTTCTCGGCGCAGGCTCCGCCGGCACCGGCATTTGCGCGCTCCTTTCGCGCGCGATGATCGAATCCGGTTTGAGCGAAAAACGCGCGCTGGAGAATTTTTATCTAGTCGATCGCCCCGGCCTCTTGCTGCAAGGCATGACCGGCCTGCAACCGTTCCAAGCGCCGTTCGCGCAAGCTCCCGATCGCGTTGCGGGGTGGACGCTCAATTCGCCAGGCCGGATTGGCCTCCATGACGTAGTGGCCAACGCGCATCCCACCGTGCTGATCGGCACGTCCGGGCAAGCCCATGCTTTTACCGAACCGGTCGTGCGCGCGATGGCCGGTCACGTAAAGCGGCCGGTGATTTTTCCCTTGTCCAATCCGACCGATCGCAGCGAGGCAACGCCGGCGGAGCTCGATGCCTGGACCGACGGACGCGCGGTCATCGCTACCGGCAGCCCGTTTCCGCCACGCCGGCGCAGCGGCAAGGAATTCCGCGTCGATCAGAACAACAACGCCTATGTCTATCCGGGCATTGGGCTCGGGGCGATCGCGGTGCGCGCGCGGCGTATTTCCGATGGCATGTTTCTGGCCGCGGCAAAGACCATCGCCGAACAGTCGCCGGCCAAGCGCGACCAAGAAGCCAACCTGCTGCCGTCGCTTGTCGATATTAGAGCGCTTTCGTTCAACGTCGCACTTGCCGTCGCGCGGCAAGCGCAAAAGGAGGGCTACGCCAACACCGCTTCCGAAGAACAGACCGCGGCGGCGATCCGAGCCAAAATGTGGGAGCCGGTCTACGCGCCATACCGGCGCATTGCGCGGAGGTGACACCACGTAAATTTGGCGAAGCTACTTCGTTGCGGAATTCGCACTTGCCAAGCTTTGCTCCGCCGCTAAAATCAAATCGTTTGTGGGATGGAGTCCCCCCGTAACCGCCGCTGAGCTTGATCACTCTGAGGCTGATGACTCCTGCCGGACGCTTCGCGTCGGTAGGAGTTTTTATTTGCTCCCGCCGCTGCAAACGTCCATTGCGATTTGACGCCCGCCGCGGGCGCCGCGCGCATTCGCGAGCGGCTCGATAATGAAGGATTGAAAATGACCACCGTATGGGCGCTTTTCACGTTGTGGGCGGGTTTGGCGCTCATCGCAAGCCTGTTGTCGGTGTGGCTGCGCGTTTCCACCGCGCTGACCGAGATCATCGTCGGCACCGCGGCGCAATTGATCATCGGCACCGCCTTTGGCGCAACTGCGCTTGGCAGCGACGAGCCCTGGATAAAATTCCTTGCCGGCATCGGCGCGATCATGCTGACATTTCTCGCCGGCGCCGAATTGGATCCGGTGGTGTTCAAAAAGAAATGGAAGGAGGCAACAGCGCTCGGCGCCGTGGGCTTCTTTTTTCCGTTCCTCGGCTGCGCCGCAGCGGCTTATTTCGTGCTCGGCTGGAATACAAGCGCGAGCTGGCTTGCCGGCGTTGCGCTTTCCACCACATCGGTGGCGGTGGTCTATGCCGTGATGATCGAATATGGGCTGAACAAAACGGAATACGGCAAGACGGTGCTGGCGGCCTGCTTCATCAATGATCTCGGCACAGTGCTGGCGCTCGGCTTCATATTTGCGCCATTCACCTGGCACACGCTGGTCTTTGCCGCCGTCGCGATCGCGGTATTCGCGGTGCTGCCCTGGCTGACGCCGCGCTTTAACCGCATGTTCGGCAATCGCCCTTCGGAAATGGAAATCAAATTTCTGCTGTTTTGCCTATTGGGAATGGGCGCGCTGGCGGGCTGGGCCGACAGTGAGGCGGTGCTGCCCGCTTATGTGATCGGCATGATGCTCGCCGGCACGGTTGGCCGCGATCACGCGCTGGTGCGGCGGCTGCGCGCCATGACCTTCGGACTGCTGACGCCGTTTTATTTCATCCGCGCCGGCGCTTTTGTCTCCATCCCGGCGCTGATCGCCGCGCCTTTCGCCTTCGGCTTCATGCTATTGGCAAAAATGGTCACCAAATTCTTTGGCGTCTATCCGGTCACGCGCATCTACAAGACGCCAAACCCAGAGGCGATGTACACCACGCTCTTGATGTCGACCGGTTTGACCTTCGGCACGATTTCATCGCTGTTCGGCCTCTCCCATGGCATCATCACCCAGGGGCAATATTCGATCCTGGTCGCCGGCGTGATCGGCAGCGCGGTGATCCCGACGCTGATCGCGAATGCCTTCTACCTGCCGCGCCATTTGCTCCCGCGCGCCGAGGACGAACATTCGGCCGCCACCGCCGCTATTTCGCCGCCGGCCGGCGCCGTGCCGCTTCGCACCGCCTCAAGCAAAGCCGACTGAGCTTTTGGGAGGCTTCAATGTTCACCAAGATCTTATGCGCCAATGACGGCTCGGACCGCGCCTTTCGCGCGCTGAGCCTCGCCATCACGATTGCCAAAGCGGCCGGCGCCGAATTGCACATGGTCTCGGTCGAGGAAATCGACTACATGCCGGAGTTCATCGAGGAAATAAGGGAAGAGACCGGCACCGCGGCACGGCGTTTCCACAAGGCGCACCAGCGCGCCCGCGCCCTGGCCGAGGAGCATCAGGTGGGTTTGCGCATTCATCTGCTCACCGGGCATGCGGTGCGCGACATTGTTAGCCTTGCCGGCGACCTCAAGGCCGATTTGTTGGTGATTGGCGCCACCGGCCATTCGCATTTCTATGAGCGTATGCTCGGCAGCCGGGCCGACCGACTGGTTCACCTCGCCCCCTGCCCGGTCTTGGTCGTGAGATAGATCCTGGTGGTGAGATAGATTGAGCGGAGCGCGAAATTCACCGATCGCCGCCCCAATGACGAAGTTTTTTCATTTCGAGTGAAGTCCTATCATTTTTATACAGCCCCTGGGCGTGGGCCCGATTGCGCCACTGGCTCATTTTGAAACGCCTCAGAAGTCACGAAGACTGCATTCTGCCGAGCTTTTCTGATCGAAACTTGAAAGTGCTCTGCGACAACCATTCGTTGCAATAGAGCTTGCGGCCGACGTATTACAAAACGTAATTGAATGATCTTCAACATAACAAGGAATAATTCAGGTCGAATGACTGGTTGAGCGTTTCCCGGGCGCAGCGCGCCCGTCCTTACCCCATTCCGCCGGCCATAATTTCCTGATTTGATCGTCCGCGCCGGCAAATCGTTTGCGGTAGTCTCAGCTCGGGAGCCCGCATGCGGCGACGCGAATTCATTATCGGAATCGGTTTGAGCAGCGCAGGCCTGAGCAGCACAGGCTTGAGCAGCATATGGCCGCCGGCCGCGCGGGCGCAGGATGCCGGGCGAACTTATCGCATCGGCATGATGTTTCCGTTTCCGCGCGATCGCCCGCTCGACGGACAGGCCAAACCTGTTCGCCGCGTCCCAGGAAGCCTGGCCTGGCGCTGAGCCTTTGGCGACGAGAGTCCCTTAGGCAAGAGCCGCGGTGAAACGCCGACAGTCGTGCGCCTCACGCTTGAGGCGCGGCCGTGCCCGTAAGGCACGGCATAATCCCCATTGCGTCTGTCGGCGTTTCGCCTCCGAATTTATTTCGTTCTTTCCCGTTCGTCATTGCCGGACTTGATCCGGCAATCCATGCCGAAGCGTAGCTTGCGCAGTGTTTCCACCGGCATCGCCTGCGTCGCATCAACATGGACCACCGGATCAAGTCCGGTGGTGACGAGTAAACGACAGTGGCTTGGCATAGCTCGGGTGCTCAGTCGCATCACGAGAACGAGATCGTTTTTCTCCTCCCCGCTCTCGTGGGGGAAGAAAGGATGCTTTAAACTCAGGCCCATCACACCAAGGGAGGCGCGCCATGGATTTGGCGATGAGGGACAAGAAAGCAATCGTCACCGGCGCCAGCGAAGGCATTGGCAAGGCGATTACGCGCGCGCTGGCCCGCGAAGGGGTCGATGTCGCCATCTGCGCGCGTCGCAAGGAGCCGCTGGAAAAGACTGCCGCCGAGATCGGCAAAGAAACCGGCCGCAGGATTTTTCCGATTCCCGCCGATCTGACTAAAGCTGCGGATGCCGAGAACTTCATCAAGTCGGCGCATGCCGCGCTCGGCCGCATCGACATTCTGGTCAACAATGCCGGTTCGGCGCCGGGCGGCGTCCTCGACCGCCTGACCGAAGAGGATTGGGCGCAGGCGCTGCAGCTCAAATTCATGGGCTATGTGCGCTGCATGAAACACGCGCTGCCAATCATGCAAAAGCAAAAGAAAGGCCGCGTGGTCAACCTGATCGGCAATGACGGCGTGAAAGTATCATACTGGGAGATTGCGCCGGGCGCGGCCAACGCGGCCGGACAGAATCTGACCAAATCGCTCGCCAGCCAGTACGGCAAGGACAATATCAGCTTCGTCGCCGTCAATCCCGGACCGGTCCGTACCGAGCGCTGGGCCGGCCTGGTCAAAGCCATGGCGCGCGACATGAAGCTGAGCGTCGAGGAGGCCGACAAGCTCGCGCCGGCGAGCATCCCGCTCGGCCGCATCGCCGAATGCGACGAAGTCGCCAATCTCGTCGCTTATCTCGCCTCCGATCTTGCGTTCTTCGTCAACGGCACGATGATCGAGATCGACGGCGGCCAGGACAAGGTATTGATGGACCGCATGCGCGACCGCTGAGAACTAAGCGATTGTGCTGCGCTCCTTTCCTCTCCCCTTGCGGGAGACAGCGCCCGAACGAAGTGAAGGGCGGATGAGGGGTGCGCGCGTAGCGCACTCTCATAAGTACCCCTCACCCGGCTCGTTGCTGGCGAAAGCTCACAACTCGCCACCCTCTCCCACAGGGGGAGAGAGGGGAAATTAAGGTTCCCAACGCGCGCCCCGACTCGCTTGCCCGCAGGTTCGTGAGGATCGCTTTGGCCAAATCGTGCGCGTCACATTATAGTCGGCCAAAGCTCGGGCGGCGTAACAGGTCGTACCGATCGCAGGAAGAAATCCAGGGGAGGAACGATGACTTTGACATCAGCAATTCGTGCCGGCAGTCGCGGCTGCCGCGGAACCAGATCGGCGGCGATTGCTTTTGCCGCAGCGCTCGCCTGGTGTGCGCCGTCGCTTCCAGCGACGGCGGCGGATTTTGTCATGAAGTTCGGCACCGCGACGATCAACGAGACGCAGCATCAGTTCATTAAATTCTACAAAGAAGAACTCGAGAAGGCTTCTGGCGGACGCATTGAGGTGCAGATCTATCCGGCAAGCCAGCTCGGTCCGATTCCGCGCGAGATCGAAGGCGTGCAGCTCGGCAATATCCAGGGCTATATCGGGCCGGTCGATTTCTTTGTCGGTGTCGATCCACGTTTTGGCGTGTTCTCCGCGCCGATGCTGTTCCGCGATGAATCCAACGCCGCCGCGACGATCCATGATCCGGCGGTGCAAAAAGCAATGTTCGATCTGGCCGCGCCGAAGCGCATGGTCGGCATCGCCACTTTGGACCTTGGCTCGTCCAATTATGGCGCGAAGAATGCGATCATGCGGCTTGCCGATTTCAACGGCAAGAAGCTGCGCATTAACGGCACCGAACTGGAACGGCAGAAAATGGCCAAGCTTGGCGCCACCGGCATCGGCATGCCGCTTTCCGAGGTGGTGCCGGCGCTCGATCAAGGCACTATCGATGGCACCATTTCCGGGCTCTCGGTCTTCGTCGCCTTCAAGATGAACGATCTCCTCAAAGTAGTCACGGTGACCAACGACACCTTCATCATCTCGATCGCGGTGGTGAGTAAACCGTGGCTCGACACGCTGCCGGCGGATTTACAGAAAGCCGTCACCGAGGCCGGCGCCGCGGTACAGGCGAAAGCGCAGGCGTGGGAAGTGGATTTCACCAAAAAGCTGGCGAGCGACTGGACCGCGTTGGGCGGCACGGTGCATGCACTGCCGACGGAGGATCTCGCCCGCATGAAGACGCTGCTCGATCCAGTCGCCGACGAAACGACAAAGGGCCAGCCGGCTGTGCACGACATGCTAGAACTGGTTCGTGCCGCGGCGGTGCGGCACTGAGTATCTTCTGATTACCGGACGCAGTGCACTTTTCCCGCGCGCAGCACAGCATCTTTGTTTCCGTCACCCTGAGGTGCAAGCGCAGCGAGCCTCGAAGGGCGACAGCCCAAACGCCTCGGCCGGCATCCTTCGAGGGCCGCTTCGCGGCCGCCTCAGGATGACGATAAATAAAGTAAGCGCGCTGCAAGTAGCCTTTGGGGGGATTGCATGATTGAGGCTCTTTCGCGCAGCGCCGCGGTGCTCATGGCGGTGCTGCGGATCGCGGCAGGAGCGATGCTCGTTTTAAGCGTCGCAATCAATTTCGCCAATATTATCGGCCGCTATTTTCTGTCGGTGTCGCTGCCGTGGGCCGAGGAAGCGATGCTGTTTTTGATGATCGGCTGCGTCTTCCTCGGCGCCGGTCCGGTCGGCTGGGCCGGCCGCCACATCCGCATGGATGTGGTGGTTTCGCTGCTGCCGCCGCGCGCGCGTAAAGCGTTCGACGTTCTGTCCGACCTTGCCACCATCGCGACGTGCCTGGCGCTGGCAATCTTCGCTTGGCCGGTCATGACCATGCTGACGGAGCTCGATCAGCGCAGCCAATCCGCCAACATCCCGCTGGTCATTCCGCAGGCCGCGCTGCCGCTCGGGCTCGGGCTGATGGCCTTGCTCGTCGCGGTTCGCCTCATCGTACAGGGGACGGCTCATCCCGACATCGTGGACGAGCCGGAGGTTGTCTGATGACGGCAGCCTTCGTCTATTTCATCCTGCCGGCGATCTTGCTGATCCTCGGCCTGCCGATCTTCGTGGTGCTTATTCTTACCTCATTAGCCGCGATCGTCACCGTCGCGCATGTGCCGTTGCAGGCGATCCAGACCTACATGTTCGGCAGCCTGGACAACTTTCCACTGCTTGCCGTGCCGTTCTTCGTTCTCGCCGGCGAGATTATGGGCCGCGGCGGCATCGCCAATCGCGTCGTTACCTGGGTTGTTTCGATCATCGGCGGCGTGCGCGGC
>DASZCJ010000154.1:0-4311 GCA_035943155.1 Xanthobacteraceae bacterium
TCGCCCGATGTCGGGCCGATCTACCGCGAAGCGACCCCAGCGTGCGCAGTGATCTGTGGCGATGTGGCCGCCAAAGTCACCAGCATTCACCGCGTCTATGGCGAGTATGTCGGTTTCGTTTGTTACGACCGCCCGGGCAAGATTCATTAGCCAGCCCTCATCCTGACAAGCGATAGCGAAGTATCCGCATTCACCGCCAGTCGCCGATCGTGGCTTGAACCAGCGCGAGCGCGGCAACCGCGGCGGTGTCGGCGCGCAGGATGCGCGGGCCGAGCGCCAGCCGCACCACGTTCGGCAATTTGAGCAGCGCCGCGCGCTCGTCCGCGGCAAAGCCGCCTTCCGGACCGACCAAGATCGCAAGCGGCGCGTGACGGGGGACGGTGGCGAGCGTCGCGAGAGGATCGGCGAGATCGGCCGCTTCATCGCAGAATACCAGATGCCGCGTCGTCTCCCACGCCGCCAGCGCCTCGATGAGCGCAACCGGTGTTGCTATTTCCGGCAGCGAAAGAATGCCACATTGCTCGGCAGCCTCGATGGCATTGGCGCGCATGCGTTGCAGATTGATCCGCGCGACCTGGCCGTGGCGGGTAAGCACCGGTCGCAGCTGCGAGGCGCCCATCTCGACTGCTTTCTGTGCCATGTAATCGAGCCGCGCCGACTTGAGCGGTGCGAACAGATAATGCAGATCGGTCGCGGCGGTCTGCGCGCGCGAGCGGGCACCGATGCGCAGCGCCGCTGTGCGTTTGCCGCCCTCAAGCGTCGCGCGCCATTCGCCGTCACGGGAGTTGAAGACCAGAACGCTCGCACCGGCTTTGAGCCGTAGCACCGCTGTCAGATAATGGGCCTGGCCACGGTCCAGCGCAGCGGCGCGGCCCTCTTCAAGCGGCGCATCGACATAAAGCCGCGTCGTGCGAAAATCGTAACCGGGCATGGTGAAGTCTTTCGGCCGGACGTCGGGGCCGAGATGAGCTCTCCGCTCCGGCATATTAAGCTGATTTGCGCTTCGCGATCGGGTTTTAGACCGTAAACCACAGCGTCGCACTGCCGATTTGCGGGCGGTTTGCCGCGTTATCGCCGGATTTGACGAGCCTTTAAGGACGCCGGGATTTCGGGCAAAGTCACAGATCGCGGCCGAGAATGAGTCGCGCGCCAGAGCGACGGGGTCGGGAGAGGGCTATCTCATGAAAAGCGCGCGCGCGCTGTCGCATTGGGCGCCCTTTTATTGGGCCTCCTGTTTGACCATGGCTCTTTGCGCCTTGGTCGCGGCCGACCGCCCCGCGTGGGCGCAATTTCCCGCACCCACAGTGTGCAACGATTTCGGCAAGCTTTCCGCCGAAGCACAGAAGCGCAGTCAGGCCGTCGGCGCTGCGATGAAAGCCAAAGCCGATCGCAAACAGATCTGTACCCTGATGACGAGCTTTGTCGCTGCCGAAACCACGGTCGTTAAATTCCTTGAAGATAATAAGGTCTGGTGCGGCGTGCCCGACCAGGTAATCACGTCCTCCAAAGCCAATCACGAGAAATCACTGAAATTCCGCACCATAGCCTGCAGCGAGGACGCACCGCGCCCGAAAACGCCGTCTTTGAGCGATGCGATAAAGACGCCGAGTGTCGATACCGCAAAGAACACCAAGACCGGCCGTGGCACGTTCGATACGCTTACCGGGAATCCGCTGGCGCGATGAACCGGGCGGCCGGTTCGGTCGCGGACGCGACCGGCAATTGGGTCGACTCGCTCGCCCCAGCCTGGACACGGCCTTATCTGCGGCTGGCGCGGCTTGATCGTCCGATCGGCTCTTGGCTGTTGCTCTTGCCCTGTTGGTGGTCATCGGCTTTGGCCGCGATTGCCGCAGGATGGAGCCTGCTCAATCTCTCGCACGTCGCGCTGTTCTTCATCGGCGCCTTTACCATGCGCGGCGCCGGCTGCACCTGGAACGATATCATCGACCGCGATCTCGACCGCGCCGTCGAACGTACCAGTTCGCGGCCAATTCCTTCGGGCCAAGTCAGCGTTACGCAAGCCGCGCTATTCCTGATCGCGCAATCGCTGGTCGGGCTTCTCGTGCTACTCGCGTTCAATCCCTTCACCATTGCGCTCGGCATCGCCTCGCTCGCAATCGTTGCGATCTATCCGTTCATGAAGCGGATCACCTATTGGCCGCAGATCGTGCTCGGCCTCGCCTTTTCCTGGGGCGCACTGATGGGCTGGGCCGGCGCGTTCGGCCGTTTCGATCTTCCGGCGCTGTTGCTCTATGCCGGCTCGATTTCGTGGGTGATCGGCTACGACACCATCTATGCCCATCAAGATCGTGAAGACGACGCGCTGATCGGCATCAAATCCACCGCTCTGCTATTCGGCCCGCGCACCAAGCCAATGCTGGCGTTGTTCTACGCCATCGCCGTCATTCTTATCGGTGCGGCTGGCTTGAGTGCCGGCGGACGATTGGTCTTCACGCTCGGATTATTCGCCTTCGCTGCACATCTTGCCTGGCAAATCGTCCGGCTCGATATCGCCGATCCCGACAATTGCCTCGCCGTGTTCAAATCCGACCGCGATGCGGGCTTGATCTTGTTTGCGGGACTCGTGCTGCAGGCGATCGTGCGTTTTTGAGCACCAGCCACCGGTCGCTCGTTTTGGGAACGGCGGCCTTCTCAAAGCATTCTCATCCGCAGGTGCGGGTGAGCGTGGCCTAGCCCCCCTGGAGAACCATGATGACCGCCTTGCAAAGTCTGACGATTTTCGCTGCGCTGATTGTCGGCGGAACTTCACTCGCGATCGCGCAAAACGGCCCTGCGACCGGCGGCCAAGCACCCGCGGGCGTTCGCGCCCAAGCACCTGGACCCTATCTTCAGTCCGCAGCACCACCTGCGCAGACTACCGTGGTCCGGCATCACAAGAAAATGTACATGTCCACGAAGCATCATAGGCATACCTATTGAGACTGGTACTCGACGGTTCGGGACAGATACTTGACCTGATAGCGGCGAAGCGCCGCCGAAATCCGAAAGCTCGATCATACGAGAGTCCCGGTTGAATGAACCTCTATCGGGGCTCTCTTATTTTCATCGCAAAACTTTCACGCAGGCATTTGCAGAAAGCAATGCTGCCGCAGCGAAGACGCGGCTTGGGGAATGAGACGCACACGGTTAGAAATTTGGCAGCGGCGGATTCGGAAATTTCGCCAGCCGTTCGGCAAGTTCGTAGCTGCGGGCGAGCTTAAGCCAGCGCCTTTCCAATTCTAAAAAGTCCTTGCGCAATTCCGGATCGGCCTGCGCAACAGCCCTTCTGCGGCACTCTTCCGCGTGCTGGTAACAGTCCCGGATTTGTTGGCTCAGATTTTGAAGCATCTACCCTGCCCTCAGATGCTTCCGGCAATTAAAAACAAACAGCGCTGATCCCTTGGAGAGAGAAGCATCTCAGATGCCGCCGCGGTCAAGCCATGAATGCTCAAACTGCTCGATCTCATCCGCCAGTTCGCGCCAGCCGCGCATGAGTTCCAAATACGCTTCTTTAGTTTCCGGTTCCCTGGCTTTTTGCGCTGCGATATGACATTCCATCGCTCGCACCCGGAACCGCTCGGGTCGCGTCGTCATCTAGAGAAACGAGCAGCGATCTAGCCCGTTCCTAAAGTTCCGCCGGCGCTCGCTTTCTTCTCATCGGACGTAATCGCGTCGCGCGAACGGATTTATATTTGGTAACGGCGGGGCACGGCCGTTCGAAAGAACGGCGTCGCCAAGCCGGTGGTCGGACCGTTACCCAAAAACTAGTCCGGTGCGCTGATCTCACGTTCGCCGCGGTGCACAATCATTACTGCCGGAAGCGCACCGGCACGCCGACGCAGCAACCGGGACGGACGCCGGCGCGCGATGGCGCTGCGGCGACGACGGCGCCAAGTTGGCGCTGCGATCAGCAACCGGCCCATCCGCGCGAACACTTCGCGCACGTTGCCGTCAACTTCGGCGACTAGAAGCGGTAGACCGAGCACGCGCCCCCACAACTGCCATTCGGCAACGATGTCGTCATTATCCGTTGAGCAAAACAGCGGCAGCGACAGTGCGGCATCGGCGTGTTCGAGCGTAACCGCAACAAACGGCGGCGTCTCGGTCGTGGCATCCAGCCTGATGGCGACGCCGCGATAGGCGGCCACCGGCAGGTTCACGGCCATTCGCATGCCGGCGAGCCCGCGGCGCAGCACGACGCGCTCGCGGTGCAAATCGACGACGCACAAGCCTTCGTCCGCCGTGCTATCGGCGGCGGTAAAACGCACTGGCAGAGAGAAGGGGTCGAGCCGCCACGGGGATGCGATCGCG
>DASZCJ010000155.1:0-1875 GCA_035943155.1 Xanthobacteraceae bacterium
TCTCTCAATTGACCTGCCCCGGTGATCGGCTAGGCTCGCCGGGCCGCGCATGATGATCTTCATGACGACACGGCTGGATCGTCACTCGAAAATGGGACGATGCGTGGGAGGATGCGATGGATTTCGGCTATTTCACCCTGAGCGACAATCACTACGAAAACAATTCCCGCTCCTCGAACCAGTTCGTCGCAGACATCACCGCCGAGGCGCTTTATGCCGAAAAGGTTGGCATGCACTCGGCCTGGATCGGCGAACACCATTTCAACTCGCTCGGCGTGCTGTCATGCCCGGACATGGTGCTTGCTTATGTTGCCGCCAATACGACGCGGCTGCGGCTGGCGCCGGCGGTCAACGTGCTGCCGCTGCATCATCCGATCCGCGTTGCCGAGCAATGGGCAACGCTCGATCTGCTCTCCGGCGGCCGCGTCGATTTTGCCGCCGGCCGCGGTTACGACAAACGTGAATATTTGCCGTTTCACGTTTCCTTCGAGGACAATCAGGGAATTTTCGAAGAGGGCTTGGAACTCGTTCGCAAGCTTTGGCAGGCCGAGGGCCGCATCTCGCATCACGGCAAATATTATTCGTTCGACGATGTGCGGATCACGCCAAAGCCGATCCAGCGTCCGCTGCCGACCTATGTCGGTTCGTTTTCCAAGCCATCGATTGAGCTCGCGGCGCGATTGGGCTGCGGATTGATCGTGGCGCCGTTCGCCGCGGCGATGAGCTTCGGCGGATTGAAGCAAGTCGCCGACCTCTATCACGAGAGCTGCGCCAAATACGGCACGAAGCCCGGCCGGCTGATGTGCAGCTATTTCACTCACTTCGCCGACAACAAGGCGCAGGAAGACGTCGCCCGCGCCCGGCAGATCCGCTATTACAAAGAATGCGTGATCCCGGCCTTCCCCAGCGATCCGAAGACGGCGCCGCCGAGCTATCGCTACTTCATCGACATGGTTGAGCGCCTGCACAAAGTAAAGCCGGAGGATCTGACGGAGAATTCCGTGCTGCTCGGTTCGGCGGCGCGGATCGCCGAAACCTTGAAGAAGGTCGAGGCGGCGGGATTTGCCGAAGTGATCCTGTACGTCAATGTGGGATTAAAGCCGCACAACCAGGTCAAAGACGAGATGGCGCGATTTATGGCGGAGGTGGCGCCGTCATTTGCCACCGACCGCAAGATCGCGGCAGCGTAGCGCGTCGCGCGTTACCGGGCCGGCACAGGTTCGTAATGAGTGGCGGTTTCAATGATTTCCGTCATAAAATTCGAGAAGGTGCCGCGCCGCGGTCACCAAGATCTGTCATGAATCATCCATGACGGTGGGCTAACTTCACCTTGTGGGCCGGCCGGAATTGCGCGACTATCGGGCCAGTTCCGGGCAGGGGGAGCCCAGTGTTGCTGTCGGCAGTTGCAGCGCGTGCAGAGCAGGGCGCCGAAGGCGGACCGCTGCTGATTAGCAGCTCGTCGGAAGTCCATGGCTCGGTGCTCAGCGACACGATCGTGCAGAGAAATTGCACGCTCCACGTTCGCGGCAATCTTCTTGGCAGTCTGACCATCGAGCCCGGCGCTAATGTCATCGTCGAGGGCTCGGTCGACGGCAAAATCAACAACAAAGGCGGCCGCCTCCTCGTCAACAACAAGGGACTTGCCGCCTGCGTCACGGTCGAGGGACCCCCCGAAGCAGAAGCCTGCGGCATCTTAAAAATAAATCTGACCAATCTCGCCGCGAATTACGAGGCGTTGACCAAGCGCACCGAGGCGGAATGCGCCGCCATGGTCAATGCCGACGCCTATGGCTGCGGCATCGGTCCGATCGCCGGTCCGCTGGCCAAATCGGGCTGCAATACATTCTTCGTTGCCAATCTTCCGGAAGCGAAAAG
>DASZCJ010000156.1:0-1890 GCA_035943155.1 Xanthobacteraceae bacterium
ACGGAGCCTCCATCGGTATGTCGCCAATGTCGCCTCCGCGATGGGAGAGGGCCTCGATGTCGGGCGCCAGGCAGTATCGCACATTGTCGGCCGTGATACTGCCGGCCTTGATCGGGCTGGCGTCGCGCGCGCGGCAATCGAAAGCCTGGCGGAGAATTTCTCCGATGGCATCGTTGCGCCGGTTTTTTGGCTTGTGGTCGCGGGACTTCCGGGCGCCGCGCTGTACAAGGCGATCAATACCGCCGACAGCATGATCGGGCATCGCACGCCACGCTACGCCGATTTCGGCTGGGCGGCAGCGCGGCTCGATGATCTCGTCAACTTACCGGCCTCGCGGTTCGCGGCGCTCTTGCTTATCCTCGCCTCGGTTTTGCGTAACGATGCTTCCGCCGGCGCCGCATGGCGCGCCGTCCGGCGCGACGCGGCCCGCCATCGCTCGCCCAATGCCGGCTATCCGGAAGCGGCGATGGCCGGCGCGCTCGGACTGTCGCTTGCGGGGCCGCGTTTCTATGCCGGTATACACGTCGAGGACGCGTTCATGGGCGACGGCCGGCGCGAGGCCGAAGCCAAAGATATCCGCCGGGCGCTGGCGCTCTACCGATGCGCCGACGCGATCTTGCTGGCGCTCCTCGCGGCGCTTGCCGCAATGCTTATCGCGCTAAACTGAGCAGGCGATCGAGATCGAGATGCGCGGCGAGATGCGCGGCGAGCCGATCGAGCGTTTGCTCAATCATATCATCGTAGGCGATGTCGGCCGTACCCGCAGACAGGCGGCTGAGCCAAGCCGCGCGCTGACAATCGTCGGCGAATAGCCCGTGGATATAGCTGCCGAGCACGCGTCCGTCAGCGGATACCGCTCCCTCAGGCGAACCGTCGTCGAGCTTTGCAAAAGGGCGTGCGCAGTCGGGCCCGGTGGTAATGCCCATGTGCATTTCATAACCGCAGAATGGCGCGCGGCCATTCGTCGTACCGCGGATCGGCTCGAGTCGCTTCTCTTCGGCAAGTACGGTTTCAACGTCAAGCAAGCCGAGGCCGGCGACTCTGCCCGGCGGGCCCTCGATCCCTTGCGGGTCGGCGACGGTGCGTCCCAACATTTGATAGCCACCGCACAGACCGAGCACCAACCCGCCACGCCGGCGGTGCGCGGCAATGTCGACGTCGAAGCCCGCACCGCGGAGCGCATGTAGATCGGCGATCGTCGCTTTCGATCCCGGCAAAATGACCAAGTCCACATCGCCCGGCAGGACAGCGCCGGGGCGCAACCGGATCAGATCGACCGCAGGCTCGGCTTCGAGTGGATCGAGGTCATCGAAATTGGCAATGTGCGGCAGGATCGGCACGGCGACACGCACCCGGGCGCGCGATTTTGCCGGCCGCGCCTGCTCAAGCGCCAGCGCGTCTTCGGCCGGCAACAAATGCGCGTCGCGGAAGAAAGGAACAAGACCGAGCGCAGGCCAGCCAGTCGCTTGCGCAATGTGTGTCATCGCATCGGCGAACAAAGCGGCATCGCCACGAAATTTGTTAACGATGAACCCGCATATCAGGCCTGCGTCCTTGGCCTCCATCACGGCTTTGCTGCCGACGATGCTGGCGATCACGCCGCCGCGGTCGATATCGCCGATCAGCACGACCGGTATATCGGCCGCTTGGGCAAAACCCATGTTGGCGATGTCGTTGGCACGCAGGTTGATCTCGGCGGCGCTGCCGGCGCCCTCGACCAATACGAGATCGGCCGCGCCGCGCAAATGCCGGTAGCTCTCCAAGACGGCGGGCAGCAGATCGCGTTTCATGTGCTGATAGGCAGCGGCCTTGGCGCTGCCGTAGACGCGGCCTTGCACGATAATTTGCGCGCCGATCTCGCTTTGCGGTTTGAGTAGAACCGGATTCATG
>DASZCJ010000157.1:0-1575 GCA_035943155.1 Xanthobacteraceae bacterium
CGTCAAGGCATTCCTGCACCGACAGCCGCTTGTTGAGAATAGCGTCGGGATAATCGATCTTGCCGCAGCCGAAGCACGACAAATTGCAGCGGAACAACGGCTCGAGCATCAGCACGAGCGGATAGCGCTGGCGCCCGGCGAGACGCTGGCGGAGCACATACGTGCCGACTTTTATTTTTTGTCGTAGTGATACGCCCAAGGTTTTGTCCTCGTCGTTTTCGTTTTTGGCTCGCTAAAGCGAAATAATTTTAGGTTGAATCGCCATTTCGCTTTAGCTCATTGTTTGAGCATGATCTTTTCCGAAAACCGGTTTCCACTTTTCGGGATCATGCTCTAGACGTTTTCCGCGGCGCGGCTAACCGCGCCGCCGTCCGTCAATTCGGGCGGCAAACGGAATTCGATGGTCTCGTGCCGGCCGGTGAGCTGGCTGACATCGACCGGATTGAGCCGGCGCAGCGCCTCGATAACGTCTTCCACCAGCACTTCCGGCGCCGAGGCGCCGGCGGTGATGCCGACAATCTTGGCGTTGCGAAACCAGGTCGGATCGAGCTCGCTGCCATCGGCGATCAGATAGCTCGGCGTGCCGGCCTCTTCGCCGATCTCGCGCAGCCGGTTCGAATTCGAACTGTTCTTGGCGCCGACCACCAGGATAACGTCGACAAGCTTGCTCAATTCGCGCACCGCGGTTTGCCGGTTCTGCGTCGCATAACAAATGTCGCGCGTCTCCGGGCCGACGATGTTGGTGAAGCGGTTGTGAAGCGCGGCGATGATGCCGCGCGTGTCATCGACGCTGAGCGTGGTCTGCGTCACATAGGCGACCGGCGTATCGGCGGGAATGTCGAGCTTGTCGACGTCGGTTTCGGTCTGGACCAGAGTGACCGGTTCGGAGATCTGGCCCATCGTGCCCTCGACCTCAGGATGCCCGGCATGGCCAATGAGAATGAGCCGCCGGCCTTGCGCGACATAGCGCTTGCCCTGGTTGTGCACCTTGGTGACCAGCGGGCAGGTCGCATTAAGCACCGGCAGATGGCGCGAGGCTGCTTCTTCCTCCACGCTTTTGGCGACGCCATGCGCGCTGAAGATCGTTACCGCGTTCGGCGGCACTTCGGAAAGATCCTCTACGAAGCGCGCGCCTTTGGCCTTCAAACTTTCCACGACGTGCTTGTTGTGCACGATCTCGTGACGCACATAGACCGGCGGGCCGAATTTCTGCAGCGCCCGCTCGACGATCTCGATCGCGCGCACGACGCCGGCGCAAAAGCCGCGAGGCTGGGCGAGTATCACTTTCATCAAGACCTCCCGGTTGGGACACCGGTTTGCGTTTAACTATTTGCGGCCACCTGCGGCCAGCGGCCGCAAGAGCGGCCGGTCGGGCATTAGGTCCGGTCGGCGATTAGGGGGTTATGTATGTTGCAGCGGGCTGGCGCGGTAGCTCTGCTAACCCACTCTTATCAAGTCTTTATCTCTGCCCTGATCCCTACTGAATCTCTGCTATCTGGCGATCCGCATTGCGGCACGCGGCCGGCATGTGCCCGGAAGTGCCAAACAAGTGCCAAAAATCGCCTCAAACTGAAC
>DASZCJ010000158.1:0-6059 GCA_035943155.1 Xanthobacteraceae bacterium
GAGCGAAATTCAAACGACCGTTTAAGCCGATTGGACGCCAAGATCAAGGAGTTTTCGTGAATTTTTGACCCCTGCCTCAGGCTACCGAACCGATGTCCGTTAATGGTCCAAAGAGACACCGGGTGCTTTTGGGGGTGACGCGGACGTCGAAACGGGTATCCGCCGCAGGAGATTTAGCGCCGCAGCTCCCCCGGCCAAAACCTAAGTCGGGGCCTGGCGCGGGCGCCGAGGCTGAGAGGCGACGACGTCGCTTGGGTTCCCTAGTCTACGCTGGGTTACGCGGAGAAGGTTGGAATGGAGTAGCACTTCCTCCGCCACCTTTCGCCCCTTCGGGGCTTCGGCTGGCAGCCGCGCAATTTTCAATCGAAGCGCGCCGGTAGCGGGGAAAACGACGCGTCGGCTTGCGTCATTTGTGTGCGGCGGATCAAGAGACGCAATTCGCGCGCGCCGAACATCGCGGTTGCGAGCATCAACGGCAGTAAAAAATCGATGACGCGGAATGTCACGAGCGACGCGAGCAAGTCTTCGCGCGGATATTGCGGCAGGCCGACCAGGATGGCTGCTTCGATTACGCCGAGGCTGCCGGGTGCATGACTGACGATGCCTAGAAGCGTCGCCGTCACGAACACGACAAGCACCGTGGCGAAGCTCACGTCGGGACTGGCCGGCAGCAACATGTAAATCGACAGCGAGGCGAGAACGCGATCGAGCGAGCCGATGCCGATCTGCAATAGCGTGCCGCACAAGCTTGGCAGTGCGATTCGCCAATTGTCGCGGCCGACCACGCGGCGGCCGCCAGCGAGCCAAACCAGATAGCACAGGAGCGCGAGAATTCCGGCCAAGCCAATCAGCCGGTTGAGCCAATCCGGCAAGTGATCGACTGCACTCAAGCCCTGCGGGGCATAGGCCGTGGCGGCGCCGAGCACCACGATATTGCCGAGCCAGTAGGTCATGCCGGTGAAGAAGGCGATCTTCGCGATGTCGACGACGTTCATCTGCCAGAACGAATAGACGCGATAGCGCAATAGCGCACAGGTCAGCGTCGCGGCGCCGAGCGAATGACCGATTGTGTAGCTTGTGAAACTGGCAAAGGCGACGACGCACAGCGGGATGTTGCGTTTGCCGATCGTGTGCAGCGCGAAGAGATCGTAGCAGACAAGGTTGCTGTAGCCCGCGACCACGAGCGCCGTGGCGATGAGTATCCGCCAACGCGATTGGCCCTCGAGCGCGGCGATGACCTTGCCGAGCTCGATGTTGCGCAACACGTGATAAAGCACGACCGCGGCGACGCTCACGATCGTGAGGCTGATCGCGATGCTGATCCAGCTCCGCCCGGCGCCGCGAATGATTGTCTGCGCAAATAAACGCGGTGGTGCCAGGACGAGAAAAACTCCGCAAGCCGAATCGCTGCGGCAAAATCCCATTGATCAGTGACAGGATTGTTACGATTAGCCGTCGGGGCGGGTGCCCTGGCAACCGCCACCGCCCGCACCGTCATACGAATGAGATATCAAATGGCAATTGTTGTCGCATGCGATTCGAAATTGCGGCAGCGGCGGGACCGCGGCCGAAAACGACGCCATGAAGATACTGGTCGCGACGGACGCGTGGCGTCCGCAGGTCAACGGCGTCGTACGCACATTGGGCGCGCTGGCCCGCGCCGCCGGTAAGCTGGGCGTCGAAATCGAATTCCTGTCGCCGGAGGGTTTCTGGACGTTTCCAGTGCCGACCTATCCGGGACTACGGTTGGCGCTTCCGGGCCGCAAAAGCATCGCCGCGCGCATCGAGCGCGCCAAATCCGACGCCATTCATGTCGCGACCGAAGGTCCGATCGGCCACGCAGTGCGGAGCTACTGCATGAAAGCTGGCCGGCCGTTCACCACCAGCTACACGACGCGGTTCCCGGAATATATCGCCGCGCGCTCGCCTATTCCGCAGGATTGGATCTATCGCGCGCTCCAGCGCTTCCACGCTGCCGCCGCCGTGACCATGGTGGCTACGCCATCGCTGATGAATGAGCTTTCCGGCCGGGGGTTTACCAATCTCGGCATGTGGACCCGCGGTGTCGACGTCGATCTGTTCCGGCCGGACCGCGCCATCGATCTCGATTTTCCGCGGCCGATTTTCATGACCGTTGGCCGAGTGGCGGTGGAAAAAAACCTGCCGGCGTTTTTGTCGCTCGATTTGCCCGGCAGCAAAGTGGTGATCGGCGCCGGCCCGCAGCAGGCCGAGCTCAAACGGCGATTTCCAGGGACTAAATTTCTCGGCCAGCTCGACAATGGGATTCTCGCCGCGCATCTGGCGGCGGCCGATGTCTTCGTGTTTCCGAGCCTGACCGACACGTTCGGCATCGTGCAGCTCGAGGCGCTGGCGAGCGGCGTTCCGATCGCCGCTTTTCCGGTCACCGGGCCGCGCGACGTCATCGGCAATAATCCAATCGGCGTATTGAAAGAAGACCTGCGCGTGGCCTGCATGCAGGCGCTGTGGATTTCGCGGGACGCCTGCCGCGAATTCGCCTTGCGCTATTCGTGGGAGAACAGCGCACGCCAATTCATCATCCATGCGCGCAAAGTCGCCGTTGGTGCCATCGGCGAAGCGGTGGCGCCGCCGCTCGCCCAGCCGGCGTCCGATTCGCAAGCGCAAACCCTCGTGCCTGGCTGCAACACAAGCCCGACAAGGATAACGCATGAACAGTCTGCCTGACCGCGATCTCGACAAATCGACCGTGACCAAAGCCTATGCCCGCTGGGCGCCGGTTTACGATCTTGTATTCGGCGCGGTGTTCGAGCGCGGCCGTCACGCCGCCATCGCGGCGGCAGAGCGGATCGGCGGCCGCATCCTCGAGGTCGGCGTCGGCACTGGAATTTCGCTGCCGCACTATTCCAAGGATTGCCGGCTCTGCGGCATCGATATTTCTGCGCCGATGTTGCGCAAGGCGCAGGAGCGGGTCGCCGAACTAAAGCTTACGCACGTCGAAGGGCTTTGGGTCATGGACGCCGAGCATTTGTCTTTCCCCGATGAATCCTTCGATGTCGTGGTCGCGCAATATGTCATCACGACGGTACCCAACCCGGAAGCGACGCTCGACGAATTCACGCGCGTGCTAAAGCCTGGCGGCGAAATCGTGCTGGTCAGCCGTATCGGCGCCGAGGCCGGCTTGCGGCGCTCGCTCGAACATTGGTTCCAGCCCGCCGCGCGCAAACTCGGCTGGCGTACGGAGTTTTCTTTCGTGCGTTACGCGCGCTGGGCGGCAAAAACCTCCGGCATGCGCTTGATCGAGCGCCGCGCCATGCCGCCTTTCGGACATTTCAATCTGATCCGCTTCGGCAAAGACGGTGCGGTAAGCCGGATTATCGAATCCGAGCCAATGCGCGCGGCCGGCTAATCCTAAAGCTCTGTCACAAGGGATTCATCGAATCGCAATATCCAGACCCAACGGTCGCTCGGCATTGGGCCAGCCTAAGGTGGCGCCCGACACAAGGACGAGACGAATGGAAAATTTTCGGGACGCGTTACGGACTCAGCGCTGGGACGATCACCGCTACTATCACCACAGCCGAATCAACCAAACGCTCCATCTCGTCAGTGCAGTCAGTTTCCTGTTCTCCTATGTGATGATCTTCAAGGATCCGGCGATCTCGGCGCTGGCCGGTTGGCTCGTCGCGATGACCACGCGGCAGACCGGGCACTTTTTCTTTGAGCCAAAAGATTACGACGTGGTGAACAGGGCGACGCACGAATACAAGGAAGAGATCAAGGTCGGATATAATCTACGCCGCAAAGTAGTGCTGCTGACGATCTGGGCGCTAGCGCCGCTGGCGCTTTACTTCGATCCAAGCTTTTTCGGTCTATTCACCCCAGCCGCCGATAAGACCGGCTTTGTGCGTCAGGTGGCGATGATCTGGCTTGCGCTCGGCATCGGCGGCGTGCTGTTCCGCACCGTGCAGCTGTTCCTCGTCAAGGACGTTCAGACCGGTCTCGTCTGGGCAACTAAAATCCTCACCGATCCGTTTCACGACATCAAGCTTTACCACAAGGCGCCATTTGCGCTTTTGCGGGGCGAACTGATCGATCCGGGTATCGGCCGCCACCACTGGGATGAGGATGACGCGGACGAGGTTGAAGAAGCCCCGCGCTTCACTTAATCGAGAAGTTGCCGCTATTTTTGGCGCGCGCCGCGCAGTGACGACAAGCGATGGGCGATGATCTCCTTGAGGACCGCCCGCCTGATGGTCCTGTTGCTCGCGGCAGGATCGTGCCACCACCAGCCGTCCCGCTGCATGGCGCTGGCGGCAGCCACGAAACGGTCGGCGACGGCGCCGAAATCGGCATCGCTATAATTGAGGCTGAAGATCAGCCGTCCCGTGCCGATCCAGCTCAGCATCAGCCCTTCGGCGCGCAAGTAATATTGCAGCATCCAGTTGTAGCGCGACGGCTGCGTGTAACAGACGGTCCAGATCGACGACAGATTGACCATTCGCACCGGCAGGTTCGCCGCCGCAAGACGGGTATTAAGTGCGCGCGCGCGGGCGTTCCAGACACCGTCGAGATCGGAATAGATCGCATCCACGTCAGGTGCGCTGAGCGCGTGCAAAAATTCGTTCATCGCCGCCATGACGTAAGGATGCGAATTGAACGTACCGCGGGCGAGGCAAACGTCGGCCGGCCGATCGTCGCGGTAACGTTTCATCAGATCGCGGCGTCCACAAACGATGCCGACCGGCAGGCCACCGCCGAGCGTCTTGCCGTAGGTGACGAGGTCGGCCGCCACGCCGAAATATTCCTGCGCGCCGCCCTTGGCCAATCGAAAGCCGACGAACACCTCATCGAAGATCAAGACGATGTTCCGCTCGTTGCAGACCGCGCGGAGCTTCCTGAGCCAGTCGGTATAGCGGGCCTTGTCGAAATGCGCGCTGCGGGCGCTATCGATCAGCGCCGAGTCGCTTGGCGGCGCGGTGTTGACATGCATCGCTTGCAGCGGATTGACCAGCACGCAGGCGATGTTGCGCCGCTTGCGCAACACCCGCAGCGTGCGGTCGGACTGTTCGCTGAGCGTGTAGGTTTGCCGCTCCGTCACCGGGTTGCCGATACCGGGCTGCACGTCGCCCCACCAGCCATGATAGGCACCGCTGAAACGCACGAGATGCGAGCGGCGGGTGTGATAGCGCGCGAGCCGCACGGCCTGCATCACCGCTTCCGTTCCCGACATGTGAAACGAGACTTCGTCGAGCCCGGAGATATCCTTCAGCATCTGCGCATTCTCGGCGAGCAGCGGATGATACGAGCCAAGCACCGGACCAAGCTCGCGCACGCGTGCCGCGCCGCGCTCGATGGTGCTCTTGTAGAAGTCGTAGCCGAAGAGATTGACGCCATACGAGCCGGTGAGGTCGTAAGCCAAATTGCCGTCGAGATCGGTCAGCGTCACGCCGCGCGAGGATTGCACAAAGCTCGCGGAAGGCAGATGCGTGCGCACGATGCCACGATATTGGAATGGCACGCGATACGCGGCGGTGAACTGCAGATCGGACAGCGCCTGCGCCGCCTCGGCGGTGCAGCGAATGGTCTCGGCGAAGTGGGTCCGGTAAAATTGCGAAAGCCGCTCGAATCCATCGCGCCGCCGCGCTGCGATGTCCGCCGGTGCGCCGTCGGAACAGAAAAAGCGCTCCATGTCGTACTGGTAGAACGGCACAAAGCGGGCGAGGCGGCGGGCGATGCGCGCATGGCCGGCGAGCGAGGCGTGCTTGGCCTGCGACAGTTCAAGCCGCTGGCGCAATCTCGCGACCGAAGCTGCGACGGCCGCCGCGCCGACCCCGTAGAAGCCGAGAGTCGCAGAACCCCATTCCATCGAATCGCGGTTTAGCTCGGAGTTTTTACAGGCGCATGACGGTCAAGGCTCAAATCCTTAAGATTTTCGAGCGCGAAGACGTCAATTTCCTGCTGACCAACCGCATTCCGCGCCGGCTGGCGACGCAATTCATCGGCTGGTTCAGCCGGATCGAACAGCCCCTTGTCCGCGATCTTTCGATAGCCGCTTGGCGGTTGTTTGCCGATCTCGATCT
>DASZCJ010000159.1:0-9453 GCA_035943155.1 Xanthobacteraceae bacterium
TCCGTCGCCCATCCCGGTAGGCAATTCGCCCGTCCGTGCAATCATGGCCCGGGCATAGGGATCGATATCGGACGATCCACTCTTCGGCCAGGCCGTCCAGGCACCGACGGTCAGCGCTCCAAAAGCCACGCCACGCGTCAGGGTAAACCAAGTCGCGCCGAGTCCGAGCGCGGCGGCGATCAACAGTGTGAAGCACGAACCAAAGAGTAGACGCATCGCCGCTATTTGAGTTTTTCTTTCTTGAGAATGTTATTCACCACGTGAAGTGACGGGAGCGTTGCGGTCAGCGGCCGTTGCAAGAGTGTTGCTTCGCCCGCTGGCGTCGTTTACGGCGCCGCCGAGGCCGCTAAACGAGCCGCTTGGCGCGGCTTGCGCCGACAGGGCGTGGACGGCGTCGTCCAAGATGCGCTCCACATGAATAAGCGCCTCGGTTCCTTTGCGCGTCAGCAAGACTGCACGGGGCTGGTCGCCACCTTTAAATGACGAATCAGCAATGGCCGGCGCGTGTTGCGGCGGCGGCAAGCCGGGCAGAGGCCGTAGCTCTACGCCCTGATGCGCATAGGCCATGATGTTGTGCCATGTCGCCGCTGGCAGCGTACCGCCCGTCATGCGTTTAGTGGGCGAATAATCATCATTGCCCATCCAAATTGCGCCGACGAAATTTCCCGTATAGCCAACGAACCAGGCGTCGCGCCAATCGTTTGTAGTGCCGGTCTTGCCGCAAGTGGGAATGCCATCGAGCTGTGCGCGCCGCCCGGTGCCGTTTTCCACCACAGAGTTCATCATTTTGATCATGTCGATGGCGACTTCCGGACTGATCACTTGTTTCGGCTTTGGACCGTCACGGTCGAACCGCCAGACCAATTCTCCGGAATCGGTTCGGACTTCAAGCGCAGCATGCGGCGCGACGGCGCGGCCGAGATTCGGGAAGGTCGCATAGGCCATTGCGTGTTCGTAGACGTACACTTCGTCGGCGCCGATCGGCAGGGAGGGCGTATCCGGCAACGGTGCCCGAATGCCGAAATTGCGCGCATTTTGCACGATCATGGCGCGACCGAGCTTGGGATTGCCGTTGCCAAGCATGATCGACAGCTTCACCGGAATGACGTTGATCGAATGGGTGATAGCCTCAAGTAACGTCACGGATCCGGAATAGCCGCCGGAATAGTTATGCGGGCACCAATTGCCGATGCAAACCGGTGAATCGGTAACGACCGAAGTCGGCTTGAAGCCGTTCGCCAACGCGGTGGCATACACATAAGGCTTGAAAGAGGAGCCGGGCTGGCGCAGCGCATCGGTCGCGCGGTTGAACTGGCTCGTGCCGTAATCGCGACCGCCGATCATTGCCCGCACGCCGCCATCGAGATCACCGATCACGACCGCGACTTGGCTGGCGCCATAATCGCGGCCGTATTGTCGCAATGCGGATTCTGCCTCGTGCTCCGCGTAACGCTGCAGATTGCTATCGAGCGCCGTGCGTACCACGAAGGAGCGCGACGTAACCGACTTTGGCAAGGTATCGACGAGTTTGCGCATCTCGTCGAAAGCCCAGTCGAGGTAATAATTCGGCGTGTCCTCGACGGCGCGATCGATTGGCGTCGCTGGATTGCGGCGGGCGCCGTAGACTTGGCCTTCGGTCATAAAGCCGTTCTCGACAAGGTTATCGAGAACGACGTTGGCGCGCGCGCGAGCTGCCGGCAGATTGATGAGCGGCGAGAACTTGGTCGGCGCCTTGAATAGACCGGCGACCATCGCGCCTTCGGCCAAGGTCAGGTCGCGCACCGATTTGCCGAAATAATAGCGCGCCGCGGCGTCCACTCCGAAGGCGCCGCCGCCGAGATAAGCCCGGTCGAGATAGAGTTTGAGAATTTCATTCTTGTTCAGATGCGCTTCCAACCAAAGAGCCAGAAAGGCTTCATTGATCTTGCGCTCGTAGGTGCGCTCATTCGACAGGAATAGATTTTTCGCAAGCTGTTGCGTGATGGTCGAACCGCCCTGGACGACGCCGCCCGCTTGGGTGTTGGTGACAAAGGCGCGAAACACGCCCTGAATGTCGATGCCGAAATGCTCATAGAACCGGCGGTCTTCAGTCGCCAGCACCGCCTTGATCATTTGATCCGGAAAATCTTCGAGCGGTACCGATTCGGTGTGCTTGATGCCCCGGCTGCCGATTTCATTGCCGTAGCGGTCAAGGAAGGTCACCGCCAGTTCGGATTTTTTCAGCCAATCGTCATCGGAAGTTTGTCGGAAAGAAGGGATTGCCAGCGCCAACAGGAGAAGAAAACCCCCAGTTCCCAGCGTTGCTATTTCGGAAAACGGTTCGACCAATAGCCAGCGCCGCCATCCGGCGACATGGGCGCGGTCCATGAAAGCGGTAAACCGCTCATAAATCTCGCGGGTCCACTTGCCCGCCTGGAATATTGCGGAATCGATCCGCGCATCGATATCGAGAAGGAGCCGCTTAAGCTTGGGCCGCCAGTCCTCGCCCGGATCGGGGAACATATCTGTCACGGTTGTGCGCTCCGGCAAACGGCGGCAAACAACTCTGCGGCGAGCAACGGTGCGGCGAGCAAGTCTATTGTCCTTCTAGCGAACCGGCATTTCGCCGGCCATGGTCTAGGTGAACCCGGCGCATTTGAATTCGCACAGTACATGGAAATTACGGGGAAATTTGGCATAGGTTCATGGCGCGCGGAGAACACCATGGCAAGTAATACCGATAACTCCGATCAGGTTCCATTTTGGCGACGCAAGTCCTTGAGCGAAATGACTGATTCGGAGTGGGAAAGCCTCTGTGATGGCTGTGGCCGCTGCTGCCTCAACAAGCTCGAGGAGGAAGAATCGGCCGATAAGACCTAATACACCGATGTAGGCTGCCGGCTTCTGGATGGACACAGTTGCCGCTGTAGCGATTATCAGCATCGCTTGGATCTCGTTGAAGATTGCGTCCAGCTGACCCCCGAAAGCCTCAAGACGATCAAATGGCTGCCGCCGTCTTGCGCCTACGTGCTGCTCGCCGAGGGACGGGACCTCTATTGGTGGCATCCATTGGTTTCGGGCGATCCAGATACCGTCCACATTGCCGGGGTATCGGTGCGCGGACGCATGCGCGCGACCGAACTCGAAGTGCCTGACGAAGAATTGGAAGACTACATCGTCAGTTGGCCGCTGAAACTGCCGCGTGGAGCGCGCCGCCGCGGCTAGCGAACGCCGGCGCACTCCTGGTCTGCGCAAAGTCTTCTTGTAAAGCGAGCCGGCGGCCGCCAAGTGGATGGCGAGCCTGCAGTTTGAGATGAGCACACGAGCCGCGCCCGAAGATTTTGTGAATGTCGCGCCGGCCGCTGTTGAGGCCGATCTTTCCGTGGCATCGCATGGGACCCCGGCCGACCATGCCGCGATCCGCGCGATCGTTGCCGGCATTATGCTGGCGATGTTTCTGTCTGCGCTTGAGCAGACCATCGTCGCACCGGCACTGCCGGCGATCGGCAGGAGCCTTGGCGGCGTCGACGAATTGTCCTGGGTGGTCACGGCCTATTTGTTGGCGGTGACGGCCACGACGCCGCTGTTCGGAAAATTGTCCGACATATATGGCCGGCGCCCTGTTCTATTGTGGGCAATCGCGATTTTCATCGGCGGCTCGATCGCCTGCGCATTGGCGCCGACGATCTGGCTCCTCATCCTTGCGCGGGGACTTCAAGGCCTCGGCGGCGGCGGCTTGCTGCCGATCGCGCAGACCATCATCGCCGATCTCCTCTCCCCGCGCGAGCGGCCGGTGATACAGGGTCGAACCTCGATCATGTTTATGAGCGCCAGCATCCTTGGCCCGGTTCTCGGCGGGTTTCTGACCGATCAACTGCATTGGTCGCTGATATTCTGGATCAATCTGCCGCTCGGCGTCATTGCGCTGGTGATGAGCGAGCGCTCTCTGCGGCAACTGCCGCGCAACGAACATCCGCACCAGCTCGATGTAATCGGCGCCGTCTTGATGGTTGGCGCGGGACTGTTGTTGATGTTGGCACTTGCTTGGGGTGGCACCCATTATCCATGGAATTCTTGGCCTATCGTCGCTTTGCTGTCCGGATCAGTCGTGCTCTGGGCCTTGTTTGCAGCACGCCTTTTGACCGCACGTGAGCCATTCATTCCGCTCACGATACTGCACGACCGCGTCACCAGCACGATCACCTGCGCGGCATTCTTCGGTGTCGGCACGATCATCGGGATCACGATCTACACGCCACTTTACTGCCAGACCGTGCTCGGCCTGTCGGCAAGCTCGTCCGGATTGGCGCTTATCGCGTTCATGGCAGGAACAGTGGTCGGTTCGCTAACGACCGCGCGGTTGATGGTGCGCCTTGTCCATTACATGCGCGTACCGCTAGCGGGGCTGTTTTTTGCAGCGATCGCACTTGGCGTTCTCGCTGCCGATCCAATCAATCAGTCAATTACACAGCTCGTGCTGCTACTGTTTGTGCTCGGTTGCGGGGTTGGGCCGATGTACCCGATGAGCACAATTGTCATGCAGAACGCAGTCAAGCCACACCATCTTGGCACTGCGACCGGCACGCTCAACTTTTTCCGCACACTCGGCGGCGCGATCATTGTTGCGGTCTTCGGCGCCATCGTGCTCGGCGGCAGCACGGATGGCGCGGGAGTGACGACAGTGGAAGGGTTGGCTAGCGGGCACGCGCACGGCGATTTGGCGGCCGCATTTCACTGGGTGTTTATCGCCGCCGTGATCTGTCTTGGCATTGCGTTTTTCAGTTTGCTCGCGGTCCAGGAACGGCCGCTGCATGGTCCCGCTCTCAGATCCGAATAGGTCGGGCGATGCGTGGCGCCCTGCGGCGCTACGGCGCGAGCGGAATGCCGAGTTTTCGCGCGGTATCAACGATCCAACCGCGATACCGTAGGAGCGGCGTGATCCCGGTCAGACCGCCGCAGCCAGCCGTTAAATTTGGACCCGTCGACCAGCTCACCACGCCAATAATTCTGAGATCTGTACCAGAGCCGGCAAAAGCCGGCGCCCCCGAATCGCCAGAGCAGACACCTAACCCGGCAGTCAGTCCTCTGCTGACCGGGTCGAACAGCCTGATCTGCAGCGATCCCGGTTGCCCGGTGACGATCAGCGGAGCGGCGCGGACCGTGCCGCCGGTCCGACCATCGCCGCGCACGGTCACACCATAGCCGGCAACCACCAGGGTTTCGCCAACGTTGATCGTTTCAGTTTCGCCACCGATCCGCGCCAGGGGGATTTGTGCCGGCAGCGGTTCGGCAAGCTTGATCAGCGCGACATCTGCGGTCGCGAGATGGCCGAGTAGCCGCTGCATATCGAATTGCGGATGACGCGCGATGCGGGCAACGGCCTCGAGAATGGGCGGCTGACCCGGTTCGCTGCCGACAAGCTTGTAATCGGACCCCGGTTGCACGCAATGCGCGGCAGTCAGCAAAAGATCGCGTCCGATCGCGGTTGCGGTGCACGCCGTCCCCGAGGAGCCGAGAATCATGACGACCGAGCGCCCGAAATCTGTGGCCGCGGTCGGCGCACCGCCGACCATGGCGCGCCCGGATTGCGAAATTGCAAGGATGGCGAATTCGGCCGCCGTGAAGATGACGAGAATAGCGAATCGGCACCAGCACCGGCGGACCCCGCTCCTCAATGGCGTCATCATGCCCTCGCTCTATTTCTGGAACGGCGGCTTATCCGGCTCCGGCGCGGAAGTCTGCCCTAAATCAGCCGTTCACGGAGGGTTCACTGCAGTCCGCCTAGAACACATATCATGGCTGCCGTGAAACGATTCGCTTTTGCCGCGTCCTTGATGCTCGGGTTGGCTCTCGTGGTTGCCTCGGCACGCGCCGAAGAGCCGACACGACTAACCCGTGCCCCGGCTGGGCATGTCTGCCTCGATCAAAAGGAGCGGCGCGCAGAGACTACGTCCGGTACTGTCATCCGCTTGGCGGCCGCAATACAGGCGGCGAAGACCCGGATGCCCGGCTCGGTGGTACGGGCGCGGCTATGTCACGGGCAGGACGGGCTCGTCTATGTGCTGACAGTTCTCGCCCGCGATGGCAAAGTGGCGCGAATAGTCGTCGACGCGACTAAGGGTACGCTTGTCGGCGGGCGCTGAGCGGAGCAAATCTTGAGGCTTCTTGTTGTCGAGGACGATCCCGATCTTAATCGGCAGCTCGCGACTGCCTTGACCGACGCGGGTTACGTCGTCGATCGCGCTTTCGACGGCGAAGAGGGCCACTATCTTGGCGAGAGCGAGCCTTACGACGCTGTGATTCTCGATATTGGCTTGCCAAAAATGGACGGCATTTCAGTGCTCGAAGCTTGGCGACGCACCGGACGCGCTATGCCGGTTTTGATCCTTACCGCGCGGGACCGCTGGAGCGACAAGGTGCAGGGCTTTGATGCCGGCGCCGACGATTACGTTGCAAAACCGTTCCATCTTGAAGAAGTGCTGGCGCGGGTACGCGCGCTGCTTCGCCGCTCGGCGGGACACGCGAAGAGTGAATTTACCTGCGGCCCGGTTCGGCTCGATACGCGCACCGGACGCGTCGCGGTGGACGGCAATCCGGTCAAACTCACGTCGCACGAATACCGGCTATTGTCCTACCTCATGCATCATACTGGGCGGGTCGTCTCCCGCACCGAACTGGTTGAACATTTGTACGATCAGGACTTTGACCGCGACTCCAATACGATTGAGGTCTTCGTCGGGCGTATTCGCAAGAAGCTCGGCGTTGACGTCATCCAAACCGTGAGGGGACTAGGTTATTTGCTGACACCGCCCAATGCGCACTAATTCACTGGCGGTCCGCTTATTCCTGTGGGCCACGGCATGGACGGTGGTCATATTGATCATCACCGGGATTGCGCTGTCGACGCTTTATCGCCATGCCGTGGAGCGGGCGTTCGATCGGCGGTTGGACGTTTATCTGCGCACGCTAGTGGCTGACGTCGCCTCACCCGAAGACAGCGGCGACAAATTTCCTCAATCGATCGGCGAGCCGCTGTTTGAATTGCCCCTGTCGGGCTGGTACTGGCAGGTCACGCGTCTCGACAGCAAAACGCCGGAGGTGCATTCCTCCCGTTCGTTATGGGATTCCAACCTGCCGCGGTTGGCAGCTGATCGTGCGGCAGCGGAGTCTGAATACCGCCAGGGCTACGCGCGCGGTCCCGAGGACCAGGATTTGCGCCTGGTCGAGCGCAGTATCGATCTCGGAGCCGATGGCCGTTATTTTGTAGCAGTAGCGGGCGACGCCTCGGAAATCGACGAGGAAACGCACAATTTCAACCGCGCTATCGTCATCACCTTCACCGCGCTCACGTTGGCGCTGTTGTTGACCACCGCTTTGCAGGTGCGGTTCGGTCTGGCTCCCTTGACGCGCATTTCCGAGAGTCTGGCCGCGATCCGCTCCGGTCGCGCCGAACGGTTGGAAGGCGAATTTCCGGTCGAAATTGCTCCGTTGGCACGCGAAACCAATGCGCTGATCGAAGCCAATCGGGAGATCGTGGAGCGCGCGCGCACGCACGTGGGTAATCTCGCGCACGCGCTCAAGACGCCGCTCTCAGTCATCGTCAACGAGGCCGCAACACGAGGTAACGATTCGCTTGCGCAAAAAGTGCTCGAGCAGGCCGACATCATGCGCGATCAGGTGGCGCGTCAGCTCGAGCGGGCGCGTCTTGCCGCCCGCTCGACAAGGATCGGCGCGCTGGTCAATGTTCCGCCGGTTGTGACGGCGCTGGCGCGCAGCATGGAGAAGCTTCATCGCGAGCGCGAGATTGCCATTGACGTCGACGTGCCCGAGCACGCGCACTTCCACGGCGAGCAGCAGGACCTTGAGGAAATGGTCGGCAATCTTGTCGACAATGGCTGCAAATGGGCGCGGTCGCGGGTCGCTATCGAGGTCTTGGCCGATCAGCTGGCCAGCGAGGGCGAGAAGGCACGGGTGCGTATCATCGTCGACGATGACGGGCCGGGTCTCTCGCCTAGCCAACGCGAGCAGGTCGCTTTGCGAGGCCAGCGTCTCGACGAAACCAAACCCGGCTCGGGCCTGGGATTGTCGATTGTGGTGGAACTGGCCCGGCTCTACGGGGGTGTGCTCACGCTCGGCACCGCGCCGATCGGCGGCCTGCGCGCCGAACTGGCCTTGCCCGGCGGTTGAATCGTCTCACAAACTCAAAGCCACACACTTTGATCCCGCTTGCGCTCGACCGGATTGCGCGTGCACGATTGGCGGCGTAACGGCCAAACCACGCCGCCAAGTGACAGCCACGTGAGCCAAGCGACCGTAATCAATGACAGATCAGCCGGGGGAGTTCGCCATGAAAGCAAGAATGAAAATTAGTCGTCGCCATATGCTTGCCGGCGGCTCTATCCTGCTGGCATCCGTCACCGCGCCGCATATTGCGCGCGCCCAGCAGGCGCAGTGGGTCTACAAATATGCCAACAATCTTCCAGAAGCGCACCCGATGAACGTTCGCGCCCGCGAGATGGCCGCGGCGATCAAACAGGAAACCAACGGCCGGTTCGATCTTCAGATCTTTCCGAGCAGCCAATTGGGATCGGACACCGACACGCTCAGCCAAATCCGCTCCGGTGGCGTCGAGTTTTTTACGCTTTCCGGCCTCATCCTATCGACACTCGTTCCGGCAGCTTCGATCAACGGCATGGGTTTCGCCTTCGCCGATTACGACACAGTATGGAAGGCGATGGACGGAGATCTCGGCGCCTATATCCGCGCTCAAATCGCCAAGGCAAACCTGATCGCCATGGAAAAAATTTGGGACAATGGCTTTCGTCAGACTACAACGAGCACCAAGCCGGTTGCGACGCCGGACGATTTCCGCGGCATGAAGCTGCGGGTGCCGCCGTCGCCATTGTGGACCTCGATGTTCAAGGCCTTCGATGCATCGCCGGCATCGATCAATTTCAACGAGGTCTATTCGGCGCTGCAGACTAAAATTGTCGATGGCCAGGAAAATCCGCTGGCGATCATTGCAACGGCGAAGCTCTATGAAGTGCAGAAATATTGTTCGCTGACCAATCACATGTGGGACGGCTTTTGGTTCCTGGCCAATCAACGCGCTTGGCAAAACCTGCCGGACGATGTCCGCACCGTCGTGGCCAAGCACATCAACGCCGCCGGTTTGAAGGAGCGCGAGGATGTGGCCAAGCTCAATGCCAACTTGCAGCAGGACCTCACTGCGAAGGGCCTTATGTTTAATCGACCCGATCCCGCGCCGTTCCGCGACAAGCTTCGTGCCGCCGGCTTTTACACCGAATGGAAGAGCAAATATGGCGAGGAAGCATGGAGCCTCCTGGAGAAATCGGTGGGTAAGCTCGCGTGACCGCCGATACCGGGTCGCCAGCTCTCCAGCCATCTCATGACAGTGCGAACACGGCGCGATCGGTGGCTGCCACAATCGAGTCCTCGGTTGGCTCGGCAGTC
>DASZCJ010000160.1:0-2595 GCA_035943155.1 Xanthobacteraceae bacterium
TTCCGGCACCTATCACACGGTCTGCGTGCGCGCATGCGACGGATTTTATTTCCCGATTTCGTATTCAACGGTGCCGAGCCGTTTCGCCGACGACACCCGTTCTTGTCAGCGCCTATGCCCGGCGGCCGAAGCGGAATTGTATTCCTTCCGCAATCCCGGCGAGAACATGGAGCAAGCAGTCTCGGTCAGCGGCCAAGCCTATACGGCGCTGCCAAACGCTTTCCGTTACCGCAAGGAAGTCAGCGCCGCTTGTTCCTGCCGAAGGCCCGGCCAGAGCTGGGCCGACGCGCTCAAGAATGCCGACGATTCAAGCACGCTGGCAAACGGCGACATAGTCGTGACCGACCAGAATGCCAAGGCTCTGTCGCAACCGAAACCGCAGGGCAAGCCGGCGACATCGGGCGCTACGGCGCAGCCCGGCACAACCAGCAATCCTTCAGCGACGACGGCAACGCCGAGCACAGCCAATGACGCCGGCAAGCGGACCGTCCGCACCGTCGGCCCGCCATTTTTGTCGTCGCAATCGTCGTCGCAGACTTCGTCGCCGTCGCGCTGAGTGCCCGAGGGCCTTAGCGGATTTTTTAAAAATCCGATGCGCCGGCCTTGGCCATGGCTGTAGTTTTACTGATCGTCGGGTCGGGCTGCGGCAGCGGCGTACCCGGATCGTGGAACCGATTGACGATCGGATAGCGCCGGTCGCGACCGAAATTCTTCCGCGTCACTTTCACGCCGGGCGCCGCTTGCCGGCGCTTGTATTCGGCAAGGGTGAGCATGCGCTCGACCTTGGTCACGATCTCGCGGTCGAATCCCGCGGCAATGATGCTGGCGGTTGATTCCTCGCGCTCGACCAGCCGCTCGAGGATTTGATCGAGCACCTCGTATGGCGGCAGCGTGTCCTGATCGGTCTGATTGTCCCGAAGCTCCGCGCTCGGCGCGCGCGTCAGCACATTTTGCGGGATCACGTCGCCGGCGGGACCTTTGGCGTCAGCCGGCTTCCACCGGTTGCGCAGGCCCGCCAAACGATAGACCTCGGTCTTGTAGAGATCCTTGATCGGATTGAACCCGCCGTTCATGTCGCCATAGAGCGTCGCGTAACCGACCGACATTTCCGACTTGTTGCCGGTGGTCACGACCATCAAGCTGAACTTGTTCGAAACCGCCATCAAAATCGTTCCGCGGGCGCGCGCTTGGAGATTTTCTTCCGTCACGTCGCGCGGCGAACCGGCAAAGATTCCATTAAGCGCCGCTTCGAGCCCGTGCACGGCGCTTTCGATCGGCACGATATCGTAGCGGACGCCAAGCGCTCGCGCGATCGCGGCGGCATCGTCGAGCGATTGCTGCGATGTATAGCGAAACGGCAGCATCAGGCAGCGTACGCGCTCGTGGCCTAGTGCATCGGTCGCCATCGCCGCGCATAAGGCCGAATCGATTCCGCCGGAGAGACCGATAACGACCCCTTTGAAGCGGTTCTTCTCGACATAATCGCGCAGCCCGAGCATGCAGGCGGCGTAATCGGCCTCATCGGGATCGTCAGCGCGCGCAATCGGTCCTTGCGTACAGCGCCAGCCGCCGCCGCTGCGCGACCAGTGCGTCGTCAAAACGGTTTCCCGGAAAGCCGGCAATTGGAACGCGATCGAGCGGTCGGCATTGAGCGCAAACGAAGCGCCGTCGAAGACCAGCTCGTCCTGGCCGCCGATTTGATTGACATAGATCAGCGGCAGCCCGGATTGCGCGACGCACTGCACGCTGACATTAAGGCGAGTCTCCGCCTTGTCGCGCCAGTATGGCGAGCCGTTCGGCACGATCAGCAGCTCGGCGCCCGTTTCGCTCAGACATTCGACGACGTTCTCGTAGTCGCCCCAATCAGTCCAGGTATCCTCGCAGACCGGCAGGCCAAGCCGGACGCCGCGATAATTCACCGGTCCCGGCAATGGACCGGAAGCAAAAACGCGCTTCTCGTCGAACACCCCGTAATTCGGCAAGTTGACCTTGAAACGGATCGCCTCAACCTTGCCGCCAGCAAGCAGCGCATAGGCATTGTAGAGCTTGCCATCTTCGACCCACGGCGTGCCGACAAGCACCGCGGGTCCGCTATCGGCGGTGTCGCGCGCCAGCGCCTCGATTGCAGAGCGGCAGGCGGCTTGGAATGCCGGCTTGAGCACCAGATCTTCCGGCGGATAGCCGGCGATAAACAGTTCCGAAAACGCGATCACGTCCGCGCCGTCGCGCGCCGCCTGCATGCGCGCTTTGCGCGCACATTCCAGGTTGCCGGAAATGTCTCCCACCGTGGGATTGAGCTGCGCCACGGCAATGGCAAGACGATCGGCGGGCCGCTCGTTCATGGCCAAGCTTCAGGGTCAAAACTCATTAATTTCATGAGCCGCTCGCTCAGAGCGCCGCGACCGCCGCGAACGGCTTCGCTTTGGCTTGGCGCTCGGATTTCAACAGGTCGGCCAGCAAAAATGCCAGATCGAGCGACTGCTCGGCATTGAGCCGCGGATCGCAGACCGTGTGGTAACGGTCGTTGAGATCCTCTTCGCTGATGGCGCGCGCGCCGCCGGTGCATTCGGTCACGTTCTGGCCGGTCATTTCCAG
>DASZCJ010000161.1:0-13107 GCA_035943155.1 Xanthobacteraceae bacterium
ATGTCGTCGGCAGAGAGGTCACCCCCTCCCGCTCGCTTCGCTCGCGACCTCCCCCCTCCAGGGGGAGGTGATTTATCTACTTACCCGCCCTAGCGCGGCGAGCACGCGCTCGGGCGTGATCGGCATCTGCATGATCGGCGCGGCGCCAAGCGGGCGCAGCGCGTCGTTGATCGCATTCATCACACAGGCTGGCGCGCCGGCGGTGCCCGCCTCGCCCGCGCCTTTGGCGCCAAGTTCGGAATCCGCGGTCGGCGTCACCACATGGCCGACTTCGATATCCGGCATTTCCGCCGCCATCGGCACGAGATAATCCATCATATTGGCGTTGAGGAGCTGGCCGGCCTCGTCATAGAGGCAATGCTCGAACAAAGCGCCGCCGATGCCTTGCACGATGCCGCCGCGGATCTGCTCGTCGACAAGCTGCGGATTGATCACCGTACCGCAATCCTCGACACACCAGTGCTTGAGCAAGCGCACCTGCCCGGTTTTGGCATCGACGTCCAGATACGAGGCCTGCACGCCGTTGGTGAAAGCGAACGGCCAGGCGCGCGGCACGTAGTGGCGCGTCACCGCCAATTCAGCCTGAAAGCCGGGCGGCAGCGTGTCGGGGCGGAAATAAACGACGCGCGCCACTTCTTCGAGCCCCATGCGCTCACGGCCGGTGTCGGCATCGACGACCACGCCGTTACGAATATCGAGCGCCTGCGGATCGGCTTGCAGGATCGACGCGGCGGCGGCGAGCACATTGGCGCGCAGCGCCTTGCCGGCCTGCCACGCGGCTTCGCCGCCGATACCGGCGGCGCGCGACGCCCAGGTACCGCCGCCATAGGGCGTGTTGTCGGTGTCGCCGGTGATGACGCGTACGCGCTCGATCGGCACGCCGAACGATGTGGCGACGCATTGCGCCATCACGGATTCGGCGCCCTGCCCCTGCTCGGTGACGCCGGAATGGCAGAACACCGCGCCGGTGGCGTCGAGCCGCACCGTGGCGCCATCTTGCGAGGAGATGCGCGCGCCACCGACGCCGTAGAATGCCGCCGAGGGATTGGTGACCTCGATGAACGAGGCAAGCCCGATGCCGCGGTGGATATCTTGCGCGCGCAAGCGCGCTTGCTCGGCGCGCAGGCCCGTGTAATCCATCATGCGCAAAATCTTGTCGAGCGAAGCGTGATGCGACAGCCGTTCGAATTTCAGTCCTGACGCGCCTGTCGCCGGATATTTATCGTCGGCGAAAAGATTGCGCCGCCTGATCTCGGCGACATCCATACCGATCTTGGCCGCCGCCAGATCAACCAAGCCCTCGGTCACCGCTGTCGCGATCGGGTGGCCGACAGCGCGGTACTGGCACATCACGTTCTTGTTCTGAAAAACGACGCGGGCGCGAGCGCGGTAATTCGGGCAGGTGTAGGGTCCGCCCACCAGATTGACGACCTGGTTGGCTTCGATGCCGCTGGTGCGCGGATAGACCGAATAGGGTCCAATCCCGGTCAGATCGTCGATGGCGAAGGCGGTGATCGTGCCGTCGCGCTTGACGCCGATCTTCGCATCGACCCGATGATCGCGGGCGTGAATGTCGGTGACGAAGCTCTCCAGGCGATCGGCGACGAATTTGACCGGCCGCTTGAGTAATTTCGCCAGCGCCGCCGTCGCCATCTCGTCCGCGTAGACATGCACCTTGATGCCGAACGAGCCGCCGACATCCTTGGTGATGACGCGGACCTGGTGTTCTTCAAGCGCGAGATGCTTGGCGAACAAGTTTTGCGTCATGTGCGGCGCCTGCGTGCCCTGATAAACCGTCAGCCGCTGCTCGCCCGCATTCCAGTCGGCGACGATGGCGCGCGGCTCGTTGGTGACGCCAGTGTGGCGGCCGAACACGAAGGTCGTTTCGATCACGGCATCGGCTTCAGCGAAGCCGCGGTCCGGATCGCCAGCGTTGAGCAGGCGTTCAAAGGTAAGATTGTCGCCAAGCTCGGGATGAATCACCGGTGTCTTGGCATCGAGCGCGGTTTCCGGATCGGTCACCGCGGGGAGCACCTCATAGTCGACCTCGACCAGCGCGCAGGCGTCCTCAGCTTGCGCGCGGCTCTTCGCCACCACGGCGCATACCGCTTCGCCCTGCCAGCAGGCGTGCTCGACCGCGATGGCGTGCTGCGGCGCCGATTTTATTCCTTTGAGATGCGTGAGCACGCCAACCCACGGCGTAATGATTTCGGCAAGGTCGGCGCCGGTGACTACCGCGACCACGCCGGCAGCTTTGCGAGCCGCGGCCGTATCGAGCTTGGCGATCCGCGCATGCGCGTGCGGCGAGCGCACAAACGCGACGTGCACCATGCGCGGCAAGACGACGTCGGTGACATATTGACCGCGGCCGGCCGTCAGCCGCGCGAGGTTGGGCCGCGGCACCGAGCGGCCGATATAGGAGTTGGGCCGGTCGAGCGCAGAGAGGCCGGACGGCTGGTCTTCGGCGATTTTCATTTGTTTGCTCCCTCCCCCCTTGTGGGGGAGGGTTGGGAGGGGGGTGCCAGGGTCACGCGCAACGATCGACACTTTGACATCAGCGCATCACCCCCACTCCTACCCCTCCCCACAAGGGGGAGGGGAATTTTTCAGAGAAACCGCGTCGGCCACATCAGCGTGCGCCACATGTGAGCGGACGGCGAATTGTCGAAGCCGAGTCCTTCCTCCGGCTGGCGGAAATTGCGCCCGATAATGTCGACAAAGTCGTTGAGATCGACCTTGGCGTTCGGATCGAACGAATAGACATCGTTCACGCAAATCAGCCGTGAGGTCATGTAGTATTTGTGGTTTCTGGCGCGCTCGTATTCGGCGACGATGTAAGGCTCCGGTTTATAATCGGCGCCGAAATATTTGGTGTACATTTCCGGATATTCGTAACCGACCGACGGATCGGGGAAGAAGCGCAGCGCTTGGTGCGTGCGCACCGCCCAGCTCACTTCTTCATCGACATAGGGCTCGATCATCTGCGCGCCCCAATAGCCGTGGTCGCAGCGGATAAAGCCCGCGACGCCGATGTCGTGCAGCAGGCAGGCCAGAACCACCTTCTCGCTGTGTCCGCCCTTGAGCGCATGGGTGGCGCTTTGCAAAAGATGATTGAGCGAAGCGAAACGGTTGTGGAAGAAATCGATCAGCGTCGGCTTATCCGGCATTTTCGGCAGGCGCGGATCGGCGCCCATGAGAAAATACTTGTCCGGATTGGCGGCTTTCAACGCCGGGCCGCTCGGCATTTCCACTTTGCCGTCGGCAATGTTGAACAAGGTCGACTTGACGGCGATGCGCTCGCCAAGCTCGTGCATCATCTGCTCCTCGAGCTCATCGGCGCGCTCCGACAGCGTCAGCGGTTTTGCGTGCTCGTTCATGGTTTAGGCCTCTGACTTTCGCGCCCGCATCTGGGCGACGGATTCGATCGCATCGACGATCGCCTGGTAGCCGGTGCACCGGCAGTAATTGCCGGAAAGGTGTTCACGGATCATATCACGGCTCGGCACCCCGCCGCGCGCCAAAAGCTCATGCGCGCCGATCAGCATGCCGGGTGTGCAGAAGCCGCATTGCAGGGCATTGCGCCGCCGGAACGCCTCCTGCAGATCGGCGATAACGCCGGCATCCGAAATACCTTCGATGGTTTGTATATCAGCGCCGTCGCATTGTACCGCCAGCACAAGGCAGCCGCGCACCACCGCGTCATCGAGGCGCACCGTGCAGGCGCCGCATACGCCTTGTTCGCAGCCGATATGCGTGCCGGTGAGGCCGAGATCGTCACGCAAGAAATCGACCAGCGTCTTGCGGGCCTCAACCCGCTCGCGGACTTCCTCGCCGTTGACGCGCAGCCCGATCTCGAAAATGCGTTCGCTCATAGAATGCCGCCAAAGAGTGCCGCCAAAGCTGCGTCCAACAAAGCAACGCCGGGCCGAGGCACATCCGAAGATAAAAATTTGCGCCTCAATAGCATCGGTAGACGGCCCGCGCCACGCCCGGGGGGGCGCTTAGGCGTTCTTCGCGACGATATCGCCCACGATATCGATGGCGCGGCGCAATAGCGTCATCGAGGCTTCGAGCGTGCGGAAGGCGGCATGGGCGGTGAGTGTGACATTATCCATGCGCGCCAGCGGGTTATTAGGATCAAGCGGCTCGGCATGAAACACGTCGAGGCCGGCGTGCCGGATCCGCCCGCTGCGCAAAGCGGCAATGAACGCCGCCTCGTCGACCAGTCCGGCCCGCGCGGTGTTGACGAAGATCACGCCCGGCTTCATGCGCGCAAACTGCGCCGGGCCGAGGAAGCCGCGGGTTTCGTCATTGAGCGTGAGATTCATCGAAATCACGTCCGATCGCGCCAGCAAATTGTCGAGCTCGACGAGCGGCGCGCCAGGGCGCGGCGACCGGTTCCAGGCGATCACCTCCATGCCGAGGCCGCGGCCGATGCGCAGCACCTCGCTGCCAATTCCGCCCAGCCCGATCACGCCGAGCGTCTTGCCGAGGAGCTGCACGCCTTCATGCGGCACCCAAGTGCCGGCGCGCACTTCGCGATCCATGCGGGCGATCTCGCGGCACGATGCGAACAGCAGCGCTATCGTATGTTCGGCGACAGCAGTGTCGCCATAGTTTCTGATGGTGTGGACCGTGATACCGCGTGCGGCGAGTTCGGCGAGGTTCATATAGCTCGCGGGGCCGGTGCCAAGAAAGACGACGTGCTTAAGCGCGTCGCAGCGATCGACCAATTCAGTCGGCAGATAGGAATGGTCGTCAATGCAGATATCATAGCCTCTAAGCACCCGCGGCAGGTCTTCCGCTGGATAGGGTTGCCGATTGACGTCGATCGCCGGATCGTTGGTGCGCACCACGCGCTGCCAGACTGGCGCGAGCTGATCGTTGCAGTCGAGAAAAAGCGCTTTCATCCCCCCTCACCCCGATCCTCCCCGCGCAGCGGGGATAAGGAGATCGCCGTTGACGGTCAATGCGCCGACTTTTAACACATCATCACCATGGATTTGGGGGAGCGGGCGACATGCGTCTTGCCAGCTATGCTTTGCACGGCCGGCCGAGCTTTGGTGCGGTTGCTGGCGATGGAATCGTCGATCTGCGGCCCCGCCTGCATCGCTTCCAGAGCTTAAGCGATGTCTTCCGTGCCCAGGCGCTCGACCAGGCCAGAGCCGCGTCGGAAGGCGTGCGTCCGGACGTACCGCTTGCCGAGGTCGAATTGCTGCCGCCGCTTGCCGCGCCGGAAAAAATCCTCTGCATCGGCATCAATTATGCCAATCGCGGCCAGGACTATAACGTCACTAACACTCCCAAATATCCGAGCATGTTCTATCGGGCGCCAGGCTCGCTGGTTGGATCGGGGCAGAACCTGGTACGGCCGAAAATTTCCGAGCAGCTCGACTACGAGGGCGAGATTGCGATTGTGATCGGTCAAGACTGCAAGCACGTGCCGAAAGACCGCGCGCTCGAAATGATCGCCGGATTGACGTTGTGCAATGAGGGCACGATCCGCGACTGGACACGGCACGGCCAATTCAATGTCACGCAAGGCAAGAACTTCGATGCCTCGGGCGGCGTCGGTCCGTGGATCGAAACCGATTTCGACCTGGCCAAGCCGCTGCATCTCGTCGTGCGCAAAAACGGCGACGTGACGCAGGAGGACACTACCGCCAGCATGATCTTCTCGTTCGCCGACATCATCGCCTATACGACGAGCTTCATGACGCTCAAGGCGGGCGACATCATTTGCACCGGCACGCCGGTGAAAAAGACCGCAAAGTCCGACCCCCCGGTTTGGCTCAAACCCGGCGATACGATCGAAGTCGAGAGCCCCGAGATCGGCGTCTTACGCAACAGCGTAGTGGATGAGGCGTGACCGGGAGCGCGCGCGCCGCTTGCGTCATCGGCTGGCCGATCGAGCATTCGCGCTCGCCGCTTATTCATAATTACTGGCTCAAACGCTACCGTATTCCCGGCGCCTACCGCGCCGAAGCGGTTCCGCCGCACGATTTTCGCGCCTTTGTGCAATCGCTCGCCGCGCGCGGCTATGTCGGCGCCAATGTCACGGTGCCGCACAAGGAAGCGGCGCTCGCCTACTCGCAGCCCGACGATCGCGCCCGCGCCGTCGGCGCCGCCAACACGCTATGGCTCGACGGCGTGCTGCGTTCAACAAACACCGACGTCGAGGGCTTTTTGCATAATCTCGATGCCTGCGCTCCCGACTGGGACCACAATGGCGCAACGGCCGTCGTGCTCGGCGCCGGCGGCGCCGCGCGGGCCGTGATCTATGGCCTGTTGGAACGCGGCACGCGCCGCATCGTCGCCATCAACCGCACGCCGCGGCGAGCGCAAGACTTGCGGGAGCGCTTTGGCACACAAATTCAAACAGCGGCCTGGGCGGAGCGCGATGCCTCGCTCACCGATGCAAGTTTGCTCGTTAACGCGACCACGCTCGGAATGCATGGACAGCCCGATCTCGCCATCGATGTCGGGCGCCTGCGTGCTGCGGCCATTGTCGCGGATCTGGTCTATGTGCCGCCCGACACGCCACTGTTGCGCGCGGCCAAAGCACGTGGCCTGCGCACCGCCGATGGGATCGGCATGCTCCTGCATCAGGCGGTCCGCGGCTTCTTGCTGTGGTTCGGCGAGAAGCCGGAAATAACCAATGAATTGAAAGATTTGTTGGAACGGGACCTGTCCGTTTCGCCGCCCCGCATTCAGGAATAACGCGGTGCAGTTGGGGTTCTATCCTGGGCGAATGGGGCCAATCCCCGCGTAGGGAGGATAACAATGAAAATCTTGAAGGTGTTAGGCGCAGGCGTGGTGGCTTTGCTTTTCGCCGCATCACCGCAGCCGCAAGACGTGACTTTTGCTCAAGCCATGCAGCAGGCCGCGCCGCAGGCGCCACAAACGGTGCGCGTGCGGGCCACCATCGAGAGCGTCAATGGCCCGATGCTGACAGCGAAATCGCGCGACGGTGCAGCGATGAAGATCAAGCTTGCCGACAACGCGCCGGTGAATGAGGTGGTGAAGGCACCGCTCTCCGATATCAAGGACGGCTCGTACCTCGCCATAACGGCGACGCCTCAGCCGGACGGTAGCCAAAAGGCCATAGCGATACTCATCTTCCCGCCGGGCGTACATCCGGCCGAAGGTTTCTCGAACTGGGACTTGCCAAACAGCACAATGACAAATGCCACCGTGGCCAGCCAGGTTGCCGGCGTCGATGGCCAAACGCTGACCGTCACGTATAAGGACGGCGAGAAGAAGATCGCCGTGTCGCCAAGCGCGCAGATCGCGACCTACAAGAAGGCGAGCGTGGCCGATCTCAAGCCCGGACAGAAAATCTTCGTTTTCGCCGCAAAGAAGCTTCCGGACGATACGCTTGAAGCGTCGAATGTATCGTTCGGCGATTACGGCGTTTGGCGCTGACATCCAGGCCGGCAATGACGGCAATGAAGTTGCTGGCGGCGTTTGCGCTGTCCGGCGCACTCGCGGCAACTGCGGCGTTGGCGCAGCAAGCGCAAACGATGCGGTTGCGCGGCGTGATCGACAAGCTCGACGGTCGCACCGTGCTGGTGAAATCGGCGAGCGGCGAGGCGCTCAAGCTCAACCTTGCCGACAAAGTGCTGGTGGTCGCGGTGGTCAAAGCGACGATGGCGGATATCAAAGAAGGCTTGTTCATCGGCAGCGGGGCGATGCCGCAACCCGACGGTTCGCAGCAGGCTCTTGAAGTCCACATCTTTGCCGAATCCATGCGCGGCACCGGCGAAGGATTCCGGCCATGGGATGGCGCTCCCAACTCGACCATGACCACGGCACCGTCGGCGCGGCCGTCTCCGGTGTCGATGGGCCGATGATCACCGTGAAATATAAGGATGGCGAAAAGAAAATCGTGGTGACGCCGAAAGTGCCGATCGTGCGCTATGAAATCGCCGATCTTAGCGTCATCAAACCGGGTGCGCCCATCTCTGTGATGGCGGCCGTGAAGCAGCCGGACGGGAGTTTCGCCGTGAACCGCATCAATGTCGGGCGCGACGGCGCCTCCCCGCCATAATTTTTGGACTGCCGCTAACGGCTGCATGTTCGCGTTTTTGGCACGGCACTTGCTAGTAGTGCATAGCTACCGCAAGTAAGGAAAGGTGCCATGACGACTACAACACCATCAACAAGGACGCGCGCCGAACTCACCGACAAGCTGCTCGGCATCAAACGCGAAAACGGCTGGAGCTGGAAATATATCTGTGGCGAGATCGGCGGCATGTCGCCGGTCCTGGTTACCGGAGCCATACTCGGGCAGATGAAACTCTCCAAACCGCAGGCGGCAAAGGCTGCCGAATTGTTCGGCCTGAGCAAGAGCGAGCAGGCGCTGCTCAACGAGGTCCCGCACCGCGGCTCGCCGATGCCGCCGACCGACCCGCTGATCTACCGCTTTTACGAGCTAGTGATGGTCAACGGCCCGGCATTGAAAGTGCTGATCGAGGAGGAATTCGGCGACGGCATCATGTCTGCGATCGACTTCGATCTGATAATGGAGCGCCAGCCGGATCCCAAAGGCGATCGGGTCAAAATATCGATGTCGGGAAAATTCCTGCCGTACAAATATTACGGCGCGACCGGCAATGTGCCGACCTACGGCTACAAGGAAGAGTAAGACCTTACGATCGCGAATAGGCGCGCGGCGGGGCGAGATTTTTATTGGATCGTCATGCCCGCGCAGCGCGTCCGACGTTATCTCACCAGCGTTTATTGTTGCTGCAATGGCGGTGAAAGTCGCTGTCGGTCCAGCAATGGCTCTTGCTGATCGACGGCCCCCAAAACGGTTTGCCCCAGACGGCGCCGACCACCCCGCCGACCACGGCGCCGGGAGGCCCGGCGACGAGAAGGCCCGTGCCGGCCCCCGCTACGGCGCCGACCGTGTCGGCCTGTGCCGCCGAAATCCCGATCGTCCCCGCAAACACGGCCGCCGCCAGCAATAATTTGCGCATCACGTCCCTCCTCGCCCCGCAATCCGCCGGCATCGCCGGCCCCAAGCGGACTTAACAGTGGCACTCACAGCCGGCATTAACTATCACGCTATACCTTTTCATAAGGTTGACGGGCCGACCCATCGACGATGGTCCCCCGATTGATGTCGGCAATCCGGCTGACGCCGATCAGCGCCATGGTGATATCGAGTTCGTTGCGCATGATCTCGATGGCGCGGGCGACGCCGGCCTCGCCAGCGGCGCCAAGGCCGTAGACATAGGCGCGGCCGCTCATGCATGAGCGCGCGCCGAGCGCCAGCGCTCGCGCGATATCCTGGCCCGACCGAATACCGCCGTCGAACATAACCTCGACGTCATTGCCAACCGCCTCAGCGATCGGCGGCAGTGCGGAGATCGACGACGGCGCGCCATCGAGTTGACGGCCGCCGTGATTGGACACGACCAAGGCCGCCGCTCCGGTCTTTACCGCGATGCGGGCGTCTTCGACGTCGAGAATGCCTTTGAGGATGAGCTTGCCGGGCCAGAGGCTTTTAATCCATTCGACGTCTTTCCAACTCAAGGTCGGATCGAACTGCTCGGCAACCCACTTTGACAAAACAGTAACGTTGCTCATGCCCGGATAATGGCCGGCAATGTTGCCGAAGGTCTTGCGCTTGCCGCGCACGACGCTCAGCGCCCATGCCGGCTTGGTGGCGATGTCGATAAGATGTTTGATCCGAATCTGCGGCGGAATGGTCATACCGTTCTTGACGTCGCGATGGCGCTGGCCGATGACTTGCAGATCGACGGTGAGGATGAGCGCACTGCATTTGGCCGCTGCCGCGCGCTCGATCAGGGCGCGGATGTAACCGCGATCCTTCATCACGTAGAGCTGAAACCAGAACGGTCTTGCCACTGCGCCGGCAACGTCTTCGATCGAGCAGATCGACATCGTTGACAGGGTAAAGGGAATGCCGGCCTGCTGCGCCGCGCGGCAGGCGAGAATTTCACCGTCGCCGCGCTGCATTCCGCAAAGCCCGATCGGGGCCAATGCCAACGGCAGCGCCGCCTGTTCACCGAGAATGGTGGTCTTGGTGCTGCGATTGCCCACATCGCAAAGGATCCGCTGGCGAAACGCGATCCGCTCGAGATCGGCGCGATTGGCGCGCAACGTCTGCTCGGCATAAGAGCCCGCCTCAGCATAGTCGATAAAAGCGCGCGGCACCTTCCGGTGCGCCAGCTGCCGCAGGTCCTCGATGCAGGTAATGGCTTGCACGGAAATCCCAGCTCTCTCAAGGCGGCTTTGATAGCACAGCGCCCCGTTCTTGGCGGCCCCTTGTTACGCGGCCGGAAACTTAAAGGAACGCCTGCCGCTCCAAACCGTTATTCCACATCGGGGAAAGGTATGACCACACCCTCGGCCGGGCGGCCTGCCATGAACAAATCGAATCATCACTCCACGCCGCAATCGCAATCGGCCGCCAAGCACCGCGGCGGCAAGGATAGCGGCAAAGATCGCGCGGCTGACGAGCGCAAGGATGAGAACCTTAATGAGAGGCTCGACGACGCGCTGGAGCGCGGCCTTGAGGATACCTTTCCCGGCTCCGATCCAGTGTCCGTCGTCCAGCCGCCGCCGAGCGCGCGCGACAAGCATGAGGTGCAAAAGCGCAAAACGCCGGTGCACTAGCGGCCTGACCCGCTATCCTCTTGATTCTAATGAAGCCTTAAGCCGAACGGGTACCGCCCGGAAAGATAAAATTAGCCAAATTTTTTGAAGCGGCCGACACGAAGAAGCGGCTAATATCGCCGGCCAGAGAACTAGGCGGGTGGGTGGGACCCAAATTATGGTTCGCAAATATTTCGGCACCGACGGGATTCGCGGCCGCGCCAATGCCGTGATCACGCCGGAATTGGCTTTAAAGGCGGGGCAAGCGGCCGGGCTCGTGTTCCGCCGTGGCGATCACAGGCATCGGGTCGTGATCGGCAAGGACACGCGGCTGTCCGGCTATATGATCGAAACCGCGCTGGTTGCCGGTTTCACCTCGGTCGGCATGGACGTGTTGTTGCTCGGCCCGATGCCGACGCCGGCCGTCGCCATGCTGACGCGCTCGATGCGCGCCGATCTCGGCGTCATGATCTCGGCGTCGCATAACCCTTATGACGACAACGGCATCAAGCTGTTTGGGCCGGACGGCTACAAACTTTCCGACGCAGTCGAGAGCAAGATCGAAACGTTGATGGACGCCGACATGACCAAGCGGCTCGCCAAGAGCGGTGAGCTTGGCCGGGCAAAGCGGATCGACGGCGTTCACGACCGCTATATTGAATTCGCCAAGCGCACCATGCCGCGCAACCTCTCGCTCGACGGCTTGCGTGTCGTCATCGATTGCGCCAACGGCGCCGCCTATCGGGTGGCTCCCGATGCGTTGTGGGAACTCGGCGCCGATGTCGTCGCGATCGGCGTCGAGCCGGACGGGTTCAACATCAATCAGGATTGCGGCTCGACCGCGCCGGAAGCCCTGTGCCGGAAGGTCCGCGAGATGCGCGCCGATATCGGCATTGCGCTCGACGGCGACGCCGATCGCGTGGTGATCGCCGACGAGCGCGGCCATCTAGTCGACGGCGATCAACTTCTGGCGGTCATCGCGGAAAGCTGGGCCGAGGATCATCTCCTCACCAAGCCGGGCATTGTCGGCACGGTGATGTCTAATCTGGCGCTCGAGCGGCATCTGCAATCGCTCGATCTGTCGTTCATCCGCACCCCGGTCGGCGACCGCTATGTGCTCGAATATATGCGCGAGCATGACTACAACGTCGGCGGCGAGCAGTCCGGTCACATCATCCTGTCGAATTATACGACGACCGGCGACGGCTTTGTCGCCGCATTGCAGTTGCTCGCTGTGGTCAAGAAGAGGAACAAACCGGTTTCCGAAGTCTGTCACCGGTTCGAGCCGCTGCCGCAAGTCATGCGCAACGTCCGCTATCGCGGCGGCAAGCCGCTCGAGAATTCGACGGTGCGCAGCGCCATCGCCGATGCGGAAAGCCGGCTCAACGGCCAAGGCCGGCTGGTGGTGCGCCCGTCCGGCACCGAGCCCGTCATTCGCATCATGGGTGAAGGCGACGATAAAGCCATGATCGAGGAAGTGGTCGACGGCATTGCAGAGGTGGTTGCCGCGCACGCGGCCTGAAATCCCGCCCGCCGCGCCTCGCTCCGCGGCAACCGGATTGCGTCACGCCCGCGATTTAAGAAACTGCGCAAACGCTTTGAGCGTGTGCTCGGAAACGTAGTGCTCAATGCCCTCGGCATCGGCTTCGGCGGCTTCGCTTGCGACGCCAAGGGCGCGGAGCACGTCGACCACCAGCCGGTGCCGAAGCCGCACCCGTTCCGCCAAGGCGCGGCCTTTTTCAGTCAGAAACACGCCCCGGTAAGGCCGCGCGGTCGCGAGGCCGGCGCGCTTGAGACGCGCAATCGTCTTGATCGCGGTGGCATGTGACACGCCGAGCCGGCGCGCAATATCGGTCGGGCGGGCCTCGCCTTCGCCCTCGAGCAGATCGGCGATCAGTTCGACATAGTCTTCGTGCAGCGCCGTCGATTGCGCCGACCGCGCCTTGCCGAAGCGGCGCGCTTGGGTTCCTTCCGCTGGCAGCTTGGCCATGAGGCCTTTGCCTACTGGGGGCACGGGAGTTCCTGGTTCTCCTCTCCCGGATCACAATATTATCATCGTGTCAAAATGTAGTCTTGGCTACAACACGATCCATTGACCTAAATCGCCGCAACGCCTATGTAGCCTGTGCTACACTTTTTAGTAACGGCTTCAGCAGGAGTTTAGCGGCACGTGGGGCGTGTTCGAGATGCGGCAAGAAATAGCGGCTGACCCAGCGGCGATCGAGGCAGCGCCGACCGCGCGCGCGCCCAATGAAGCGACGCGGCGAAAGTCGCTGACCGAGCGGACCATGGCGCACACCCATGACGTGCTCGCCGGCCGCCCCGGCGGGTGGCGCACGGCCATTGCTTTCGCCGGTCCAGCGATCGTTGCCTCGATCGCCTACATGGATCCGGGCAACTTCGCGACCAACATTCAGGCCGGCGCCAAATACGGCTATGGGCTGTTGTGGGTGGTCCTGCTCGCGAATGTCATCGCGATGC
>DASZCJ010000162.1:0-6736 GCA_035943155.1 Xanthobacteraceae bacterium
GTTTACGCTGCGCTCGCTAAACTTGCATCTTATGCTTCGAACGGATTGTGCATGAGGATCGTATCCTCGCGTTCCGGACTCGTGGACAAAATAGCGGCAGAACAGCCGATTAGCTCTTCCAAGCGGCGAACATATTTGATCGCTTGAGCGGGCAGATCGGCCCACGAGCGGGCATGAGCTGTTTTTTCCCGCCAGCCCGCGATGGTTTCGTAAATCGGCTCAACGCGCGCCTGGGCGTGCTCGCTGGCCGGCAGATAATCGATCTCGCGTCCATCCAACCGATAAGCGACGCAGACCTTTATCTCGTCGAACCCGTCCAGGATGTCGAGTTTGGTAAGCGCGAGACCGTGGATGCCGCTGGTTCGCACCGTCTGCCGCACCAGCACCGCGTCGAACCAGCCGCAGCGCCGCGGCCGGCCGGTGACGACGCCGAATTCCTTGCCGCGTTCGCCGAGCGTCTTGCCAATCGCATTGATCTGCTCGGTCGGAAACGGCCCCGCTCCCACGCGCGTGGTATAAGCCTTACAAATGCCAAGCACATAATCAATGGCGCCGGGTCCCATTCCCGATCCGGTGGCGGCTTGTGCTGCCACGGTGTTCGACGACGTGACGAACGGATAAGTGCCATGATCGATATCGAGCAGCGCGCCTTGGGCGCCTTCGAACAAAATGCGTTTGCCCTCACGCCGCCGTTCATCAAGCAATGCCCACACCGAATCCATGTAGGGCAGCACATTCGGGCTTACTGCAGCGAGTTCGTCGTACAAGTTGCGCGGGGCGATCTCGCTCATGCCAAGACCGCGGCGTAGCGCATTATGATGCGCCAACAGGCGCTCGATCTTGCCGTTGAGCATCTGCAGGTCGGCCAGGTCCATCAGCCGAATGGCACGGCGGCCCACTTTGTCCTCATAGGCCGGGCCGATGCCGCGACCGGTAGTGCCGATCGCGCCCTTGCCCGATGCCCGCTCGCGCGCGACATCGAGCTCCTGATGCAAAGGTAGAATCAGCGGCGTGTTCTCCGCGATCCGCAGGTTGTCCGGCGTGACGATGATCCCTTGTTTTTTCAGTTGCGCGATCTCGCCCAATAGCGCGTGCGGGTCGAGCACGACGCCATTGCCGATGACGGATAGCTTGCCCGGCCGCACGACGCCCGAGGGCAATAGCGACAACTTGTAGGTGGTGCCGTCGATCACCAGCGTATGGCCGGCATTGTGTCCGCCCTGGAAGCGGACGACGATGTCGGCCTGCTCCGAGAGCCAATCGACGATCTTGCCTTTGCCCTCGTCGCCCCATTGGGAGCCGACCACGACGACATTTGCCATGAGGGAAGGGTCCTCAAAAGGCCGATGATGACTGAGATGGTTCGGATACCGGATGCCGCCGCCCGTTCCGATACTGGATGATGCGCGGCGAAGCAAGGAAAACCGCCTGCTAGGTGGGGTGGCAAATCGGCTCAATTCTTTGTTTTTGGCTGCGAATCTGGCTCGCGGCCTGCCGTTAACGATACGATGTAGCCGCCCTGGCAGTTCCCCTGGTCATCCATTCATGCAGGACACCGCCGCCGCCCCCCGCATACCAAGGGGCCACTCGGCGTCCAACTCAGCCGCTGTCAGTCATGTGGCTTGCCGTCTACCGGTTCAGCACGCGGTAAGGTAACTCACCGCGTTTGGTGGTGGGCGAGCCGCACAAAAAATGATGCAGCGAAGCCAGTTTGAAGATTCGGATCGCCATAACGCGCTCCATGCCAGCCGAGATCAAGCTCGCAATCCAATTGCCAATTCAAGCCGGGATTCAGGTCACGATCGCGCCGGGGGCTGGCTGTTCCAGCGCGCCTATCTGCTGCTGTCGCTTACCTCGCTGTTTTGGTCCGGAAACGTCGTGATCGGGCGGTATATCGCCGGATACATTCCGCCGATCACGGTGTCGGTAATCCGGTGGGGCGGCGCATTCCTCATCCTGTTGCCGTTTGCCACGCCGCATCTCATCCGCGATTGGCCGGCGATCCGCAAGCATGCCGCGTTGCTGACGCTGCTCGCGCTGATCGGTTTCTCGGCCTACAACACCATGGCCTATTACGGCCTGCATTTCACCACGGCGATTAACGGGTTGTTGTTGCAGTCGGTTTCGCCGCTGTTTGTCGCCTTGTGGTCGTTCATTTTATTTCGCGATCGTCTGTCGCTGCGCCAGGCCACCGGCATTGGCGTCTCACTCGCTGGCGTGGTCGTGATCGTCTGCCAAGGCAGCCTGCAAATTTTGCTCGCTACGGCGTTCAATCAGGGAGACCTGTGGTTTGTCGTCGCGCTTCTGATTTACGCCCTTTATGTCGCGATTCTGCGATTGCGGCCGGCAATCCATCCCCTGTCCTTTCTCGCCGTCGGAGCAGGTGGCGGCTCGGTATTGCTGTTGCCAGGGATGGTGCTGGAGATCGCATACGGGCAAGCGATCGTGTTCGATTATGTCAGCGCTTTCAGCTTGGTCTATCTTTGCGTCTTTCCTTCGCTGCTCGGCTATCTGTTTCTCAATCGTGGCATTGAACTTATCGGCGCCAACCGCGCGGCGCCGTTTATCCATCTTGTTCCGGTATTTGGATCCGTACTAGCGATCACGCTGTTGGGCGAGCGTCTGCACTTCTTTCATGCTATCGGCTATGCGCTTGTTTTAGCCGGCATCACGCTCGCCACAAGGCGATGAAGAATCAAAACTGCAGCGGCTTGACCTGTTGCACGTTCGGAATCTGGCGGACCTTGGCGAGCACCTCGGCCGGAACGGTGCCATCGATCTCAACCAGCGCGATGGCATTGCCGCCGAGCGACTCGCGTCCCAGATGGAAGGTCGCAATATTGATTCCGGCCTCGGCTAGGAGTGTCGCGAAGCGCCCGACGAATCCCGGTTTGTCCTCATTGGTCACGTAAAGCATCGACGGCGCGAACTCGGCATCCATGCGGATGCCTTTGATCTCAATGATGCGCGGTCGCCCATCGGCAAAGACGGTGCCCGAAACGGCGCGGGTCTGCCGGTCAGTGACAATGGCGAGCGTGATTAAGCTGTCGTAATCGCCTTCCGCGTCGCGGCGGGTTTCCTCAACGACAATGCCGCGATCTCTGGCGACAATCGGCGCGGAGACGACATTGACATCCTGCAGCATCGGCCGGAGCAGGCCTGCCACCGCGGCGGAGGTCAGCGCCTTGGTGTTCATTTCGGCGACCCCGCCCTCGTAGGTAATCCGCATTTGCTTGATGCCGCTTTCGGTGAGCTGGCCGGCGAACGAACCGAGCTTTTCCGCAAGCGCGATGAACGGTTTGAGCTTGGGTGCTTCCTCGGCGCTGATCGAGGGGAAATTGACGGCATTGGAGATCGCGCCGCGCAGAAGATAGTCCGACATTTGCTCGGCGACCTGCAGCGCGACGTTTTCCTGCGCCTCCATGGTCGAGGCGCCGAGATGCGGCGTGCACACGACATTGGGTAACCCAAACAGCACGCTTTGGGTGGCCGGCTCCTCCCGGAAAACATCAAGGGCGGCGCCCGCGACCTGGCCCGATTTCAACGCCGCAGCGAGGGCGGCCTCGTCGATCAGTTCGCCGCGCGCACAGTTGATGAGCCGCACGCCGCGCTTCATCTGCGCCAGAGTTTCGGCACTGATGATATTGCGCGTCTTTTCGGTCAGCGGCGTATGCAGCGTGATGAAATCCGCGCGCCGCCACAGCTCGTCCAGTTCGACCTTCTCGACGCCGAGCTTGAGTGCGCGTTCGACGGATAGGAAAGGATCGTAGGCGACAACCTTCATTTTTAAGCCGAGCGCGCGGTCGGCGACGATCGAGCCGACATTGCCGCAGCCGATAATGCCCAGCGTCTTGCTGAAGATCTCGACGCCGAGAAATTTATTTTTCTCCCATTTGCCGGCGCGGGTCGAGCTATCGGCTTCCGGAATTTGCCGCGCTAGCGCCAGCATCAGCGTGATCGCATGTTCCGCCGTCGTGATCGAATTGCCAAATGGCGTGTTCATCACAATGACGCCGCGTGCGGTTGCCGCCGCGATGTCGACATTGTCCACGCCGATCCCGGCGCGGCCGATCACCTTTAAGCTTTTGGCATGCTCCAGGAGCTTGGCCGTGACCTTAGTCGCGGATCGGATCGCCAGCCCATCGAAACCATCAATCGCGGCGGCAAGCTTTTCCTTGTCTTTGCCGAGGTTGGGCTGAAATTCCACCTCAAGGCCGCGATTCTTGAAAATCGCCACCGCCGCCGGGGAAAGCGCATCCGAAATAAGGACTCGCGGCGCCATTGCCTGCTCCTCTCAAGCGCTGCCGGAAATCGTTACGCCGCCGCTGCGGCAAGCGCGGCTTTGGCGGTGGCAAAGGCCCAATCCAGCCATAGCGTGAGCGCTTCGACGTCGGTGCGTTCGACAGTCGAGCCACACCATATGCGCAAACCCGGCGGAGCGTCGCGATAGGCGGCGAGGTCGTAGGCGACGCCTTCTTTCTCCAGTGCCGCCGCGATGCCCTTTACGAAAGCAGCTTGTGCCTCGCCCGACAGACGGGTAACTACCGGATCGACGACTTTCAGGCACACGGAGGTATTGGAGCGCAGCGCCGGATCGCGGGTCAAAAAATCAATCCACGATGTCCGCGCCACCCAATCGGCGATGACTTTGGCGTTGGCGTCGGCGCGCGCGTGCAGCGCCTTCAGCCCGCCGATCGACTGCGCCCATTCCAGCGAATCGAGATAATCCTCGACGCATAGCATCGACGGCGTGTTGATGGTTTCGCCAGCAAAGATGGCCTCGTTGAGCTTGCCGCCTTTGGTCATGCGGAAGATTTTTGGCATCGGCCAGGGCGGCTTATACGTTTCAAGCCGCGCCACAGCGCGTGGCGACAAAATCAACATGCCATGCGCCGCCTCGCCGCCCAGCACCTTCTGCCAGGAAAACGTTGCGACATCGAGCTTCGACCAATCCAAGGCTTGCGCGAACGCGGCGGAGGTTGCGTCGCAAATCGACAGCCCAGTGCGGGCGGCAGCGATCCAATCGGCGTTTGGCACCCGCGTGCCGGAGGTCGTGCCGTTCCAGGTGAACACGATGTCGCTCGCCGGATCGACCGAACCGAGATCAGGCAATTCGCCATAGGCGGCGCGCAACACGGTTACATTTTTGAGCTTGAGCTCCTTGACGACATCGTTGATCCAACCCTCGCCGAAGGATTCCCACGCGAGCATGGTCACCGGCTGCGGCCCGAGAAGCGACCACAGGGCCATTTCGATGGCGCCGGTATCGGAAGCCGGCACGATGCCGATCCGGTAATCGGCCGGGACTTGCAGCACTTCGCGCGTCAGGTCGATGGCGCGTTTGAGCTTCACTTTGCCGGGCTTGGAGCGATGCGAGCGGCCTAGGAGTGCGCCGGCGAGCTTTTGCAAGCTCCAGCCAGGGCGCTTGGCGCAGGGGCCGGACGAAAAATGCGGCACGACCGGCCGCACGGAGGGGATTGCTGACGTCATGGCCTATCCTTCCAGATAGTCGCCCCTCGGTGGGGAGGGGTGTCCCGCCGTCGGAAATAAGGAAATGAGCAAAGAACGTCAAGTCTGGCGAATGCATCCGGCAAATGTCTCACGTAACAAAGAAAATTTTTTCTCGTCGCCTCACCAGCCCCTGCGGGGTGTATAGTCAACCTGCGGCTAGTTTATCTATACCTCTACGGCCACGCCTGCTGGCGTCAGTGCCAACTCCCAACTACCATTGCCGGTGGATCATTTAACGAACGCCCGTCGCGGAGAGGACAGTTATTGGGACAGCTCGTCATCGTCTCGAATAGAGTCGCGATTCCCGAGAAAAATGCCAAAGCGCGCGCCGGCGGGCTTGAAGTTGCCGTCAAGGCCTCACTCAAAGACAAAACTTGCACGTGGTTCGGCTGGAGCGGCAAGGTCGTTGCCCAAAGCAAGGTCGCCACACAGACGGTGGTGCATAACAAGATTACTTACATCACGCTCGATCTCGCCAAAGAAGACCACCAGGAATACTACAATGGCTTCACCAATCGTGTGCTATGGCCGATCCTGCATTACCGCGTCGATCTCGCCGAGTTCTCGCGCCGCGATCTCAGTGGCTATCTGCGGGTCAATGATCACTTCGCGCGCGGGTTGCACGAGGTGCTCGCGCCGGATGATTTCATCTGGGTGCATGATTATCACTTAATCCCGCTCGCCAAGGCCCTGCGCGAACGCGGGCACAACAATCGCATCGGTTTTTTTCTTCACATACCATTCCCGCCGCCGGAAATACTGACTGCATTGCCAAACCACGAGCGCCTCATTCCATCGCTGTGCGCATACGATCTCATCGGTTTTCAGACCGGCGATGACGCGTTTAATTTCAGCCGTTATCTCACACGCGAATGCGGCCTACCCAGCCGCGATTTCAATTTCGTCGTTGGCGACCGGACGATGCGGATCGGCGTGTTCCCGGTCGGTATCGAGACCGCGGCTTTCGCCGATCTTGCCCAGCGCTCAGTGCGCTTGCCGTTCGTTAAGCGCGTGATCACGAGCCTCGCGGGCCGTGCGCTCATCATCGGGGTCGATCGCTTGGACTATTCGAAAGGGATTGGCCATCGGCTGTCAGCATTTGAGCTATTCCTGCAACGGCAGCCGCAATGGCTGGGCAAGGTGACCTATTTACAGATCGCGACCAAGAGCCGGACCGAGATTCCGGAATACGCCGATATTGAGCGGGAAATTGGCTCGGCTGCTG
>DASZCJ010000163.1:0-4059 GCA_035943155.1 Xanthobacteraceae bacterium
AATCGGGGAACTCTGTCATCGGCTTTGACGTCGTCGCCGCCGCTCGCCAGGACTCCGCACAGTCCGGAATTGAAATCGCGGCGAGCGCTAAGGCCTGCGTGGAGAAAGCCGATGTCGTCGTCACCATGTTGCCGGCCGGCGAACATGTGCGATCGGTGTGGAGCGAGATATTGCCTTCGGCAAAACGCGGCGCGTTGTTTATCGACTGCTCGACCATCGATGTGACGAGTGCGCGGGCCGCGCATGCGCTCGCCGATGAGCGCGGCATCGCCGCCCTTGATGCGCCGGTTTCGGGGGGGGTCGCCGGCGCCAAGGCGGCGACTTTGACTTTCATGGTCGGCGGCTCGGTGGAGGCTTTCGGGCGCGGCAAGCCGGTTCTGGAGCGGATGGGCAAGCGCGTCGTGCATTGCGGCAACGCCGGCAACGGCCAAGCCGCGAAGATTTGCAACAATATGATCCTCGGCGCGTCGATGATCGCGGTCAGCGAGGCCTTTGTTCTCGGCGAAAAGCTCGGCCTCTCGCACCAGGCGCTGTTCGACGTCGCCTCGGCGAGTTCAGGCCAATGCTGGTCGCTCACCAGCTACTGCCCCGTGCCCGGCCCAGTCCCGGCGAGTCCGGCGAACAGCGGCTACAAGCCGGGCTTCGCCGCGGCCTTGATGTTGAAAGATCTCAAACTTGCCCGCGAAGCCGCTGGTGCGGTGCATGTCAAAACCGCAATCGGCACACACGCGGCGGAAATATACGAGCGCTTCGCGGAGGCCGGTCAAAGCGGGAGCGACTTCTCCGGCATCATCAATTTCGTGCGCGAGGCATCCAAATAGGGGTTAGGCGCTCGTATCGGTGGCGCCTCCCCGCTTCATCCCCGCAGCGCGATCATTTGCCCGCCGTCGGCGACGATCGTGGCGCCGGTGACGAAGCGGCCGGCATCGGACGCCAGTAACAAGAGTGGGCCGTCGAGATCGCGTTCTTCGCCGAAGCGGCCGATCGGGATCTCGCGTTTGATCGCCGCGCCGCGCTCGGTTTGGAGATAATCGCGATTGAGCTCGGTGACGATCCATCCCGGCGCAATGGCATTGACCCGAATGCCCTTAAAAGCGAGTTCGAGCGCCAGCGCTTTGGTCAATTGAATGACGCCGGCTTTTGCCGTGGCATAGGCGATGACGCCTTTATCGACGCCGAAGCCCAGCACCGAGGCGATATTCACGATGCTGCCGCCGCTGTTGGCGGCCAGCATGCGGCGCGCTGCCTCCTGGGCGCAAAAGAAGACTGCGTCGAGATTGGTTGCCAGAATGCGGCGCCATTCTTCCTCGGCCAATTCCACGGCGCGGCCGGCATGCGCGACGCCGGCATTATTGACCAGGATTGTCACCGTACCGAACCTCTTCTCCGCAGCATCGAACGCGTTCGCCATGGCGCGGCGGTCGCGCACATCGGCTTCCACCGCAATCGCCTTGCCACCGGATTTCTCGATTTGCGCCTGCAGCGCCGCAAGCCGCTCGGCACGCCGGGCCACCAGCACGACGGCGGCGCCGTTTTCGGCCAGAACGTCGGCGAAGCGCGCGCCGAGCCCGCTCGAGGCGCCTGTCACCAGCGCGACCTTGCCTTGGAGATTGAACAATTGTGCAGCGGTCATGGCTTCTCTTTGCGTTTAGGTGCCAATAAGGCGCAGAAATTCACGACCCATAAAGCCGATGCGGTAGCCAAGTCGCAAGCCCCGGCGCAAACCACAGCGCAACCAGCATCGCCAGCTGAATGAGCACGAAAGGGATGATGCCGAGGTAAATGTCGCGGGTTGTGACTTCCGGCGGCGCAACGCCGCGCAGGTAGAACAATGTCGGACCAAGCGGCGGATGCATGTAAGACGTCTGTAAATTCACCGCCAGCATGATGCCGAGCCAGACCGGATCGACTCCCGGCATTTGCAGCAACACAGGCGCCACGATCGGGACAACGACAAAAATAATCTCGAAGGCGTCCATCACGAAACCGAGCAAAAAAACGACAACCATCACCGCCAGCACAGCCGCGGCCACGCCGCCAGGCAAATTGTTCAATACCCGCTGTACCAAGCCATCGCCGCCGAGCCCGCGGAACACCAGGCTGAATACCGTAGCGCCGATCAGGATGACGAAGATCATGCTGGTGATCTGGGTGGTGCGGATCATCACCGGCATCAGCAGTCCTTTGGCTCCGGCTTTGCGCGCGGCAAGCAGGATCGCGCCGACCGCCCCCACCGACGCGGCTTCCGTCGGCGTCGCAATGCCGGCAAGAATGGAGCCGAGGACGGCGAGGATGAGCGCGAAGGGGGCAACGAGAACTGCGACCAGCCGCGCCGCGAGCGCGAGGCCGTGCAATGCATGCGGATCGGCGGCGATCGCCGGAGATTTTTTTGGTCGCACGACCGCGACCCCAATCACATAAAGCATATAGAACGAGACCAGGACGAGGCCCGGCCAAATTGCGCCGGCAAATAAATCGGCGACGGTAACCGACTGCGGCGCAAAATTGCCCTTTGCCAATTGCGCTGCCTGATAGGAATTACTGAGCTGATCGCCGAGCAGAATGAGCACGGTCGCCGGCGGAAATATTTGGGCGAGCGTGGCGGTGGCCGCCACCGTCCCTGCCGCCAGCGCCTTGTCGTAACCGTGACGCAGCATCGTCGGCAGCACGATCAAGCCCATCGTCACGGTGGTGGCGCCGACGACGCCCTTGGCTGCCGCAAGCAGGACGCCGACGACAATAACCGACAATCCAAGGCCGCCCGGCAATCTGCCAAACAACCGCCCCATGGTTTCCAACAGCTCCTCGGCAATGCGCGAACGCTCAAGCATCACGCCCATGAAAACAAACAGCGGGATGGCGAGGAGCACGTCATTGGTCATGATCCCAAAAATCCGCGCCGGCAGGGCGCCGAGCAGCGTAAGCTCCATGACACCAAAAGCTGCGCCCGCGACGGCAAAAGAGAGCGACACGCCGGCGAGCGTGAATGCGACTGGATAGCCGACAAGTAGCAAGGCGCAGACTGTGAGCACCATGCCAACCGCAAGTGTTTCGGCCATGATCAGCGCGATTGTTGTCGAGCTGGAGCGCTCAAGGTGAGACCGGCACGGATGGCCTGCGCCACGCCTTGCAGACCGATCAGCGCTGCGAAAACCAGAATGGTCGTCTTGAGCAGATACACAAACGCAATCCCGCTCGGCTGCGGCGAGCCCTCGAAGATGAGCCACGAACGCTCCACATAGGGCAGCGTCAGCGCAAACAAAGCGGCGGCGAAGGGCAGGAGAAAGATAATCGCGCCAATGAGGTCGACGAGCGCGCGGGTCCGTGGTTTCGCCTGTGCGTAGAAAACGTCAACGCGAACGTGTCCTTGCATCTGAAGCGTCCAAGCGGCGGCAAGCATGAACAATCCGGCATGGGCATATAGGACCGACTCTTGCAGCGGGATCGAGCCGACGTGAAGGATATAGCGCAGCACCACAATGGCGAACTCGGCCACCACGATGTAAAGCGCGCACCAGGTCGCGATCCGACCGATCGCCGCCGTGAGGCGATCGATTCCATCGACAATTCGCGTCATCGTGTTTCGCATGGTTGCCGGCCATACTATAATCTGCCTCATAGGTTGGCGAAAACGGCAATGGCCTGCCAATGGGCCGCCTTGGACCAAAAGCTTGGAGCAATAGATGGCGCAAAACCACGGGCATGATCACGACGGCAGCGAGCACAGCTCCGAGCTTTCGGAAATGCAATTGCGCGTCCGCGCGCTGGAAACCGTGCTGACCGAGAAGGGCTATGTCGATCCCGCCGCGCTCGATGCGATCATCGAGGCCTATGAGACCAAGATCGGACCGCACATTGGCGCGCGCGTGGTCGCCAAGGCCTGGAGCGATCCTTCCTTCAAGCGGGCGCTGCTCGAAAATGGCAGCAAGGCGGTGCTTGCGCTCGGGGCGGTCAATCCCGTGGGCGACCACCTGATCGCGGTCGAGAACACGCCGAAACTGCACAATATGATCGTCTGCACGCTGTGCTCCTGTTATCCATGGGAGGTGCTTGGCCTGC
>DASZCJ010000164.1:0-6319 GCA_035943155.1 Xanthobacteraceae bacterium
CGCTTTGTCCGTGACGGCGATGGTCGCCGACGGCTTGATGCGCATGATCTGGTCCGCGAGAAAGGCCATTGCGATTCTCCATCAAAGACGGCTCGCTTGGTAAAGCCGCCGCGCGACGCAGGCAAGCGCAAAAGCCCGCTATACGCTCACATCTGCGGCATTTTTTGCTGCGGCCGCGTTCAGCACGCAACACTGCGACGGTTCGGCTGCGGCGACGCTCGGCAATAGGCATGGAACCGAGCTGGATGAGCTGCCACGAGAGCCATAAGAACCATGAGAACTGTTATGACGTGACCTGCCATGAGGGCTGCCATGAGGGCTGCCATGACATTGCCGCGCTGAGGCCGTAGGCGTTGCGGCAATGTATACGCTCTATTCAATGCAGCGTTCGGGAAACAGCTACAAGGCGCGCCTCGCGCTGGCGCAGTTGCGCATTCCCTATCGTCTGATCGAGATCGACATCCTCAAGGGCGACAGCCACACGCCGGAATTTCTCGCCAAAAATCCCAATGGACAGGTGCCGCTTCTCGAAGTGGCGCCGGGGCGCTATCTGGCCGAGTCCAACGCCATCCTCTGGTACATCGCCGGCGGCACCCCGCTCGCTCCCGAAGATCGGATCGGCCGGGCCGAGTCCCTGCAATGGATGTTCTTCGAACAGCACAGTCTGGAGCCGAATCTCGGCGCTGCCTATTTTTGGCTAACGCTGGTCAAAGGCGGCCGCGAATTGCAGCAGCATGCGCTGGAAGATTGGATGGAAGAAGGCAACCGCGCACTCGGCGTCATGGACAAACACCTCGCGCTGCACGACTTCTTTGTTGCCGGCCATTACACCATCGCCGACATCGCGCTGTACGCCTATACCCACGTCGCTCCGCAATGCGATTATGATTTGGCGCCATTTCCAGCAATCCGCGCCTGGCTCGATCGCGTCGTCAATCAGCCCGACTTTGTACCGATGGAGTTCCGGCCGGCGGCCGCCGTGCCGGCGGTCTAAGCAGCGCACAAGCAGAGGGAGAGAGTCATTCGCCCTTGATGCCGGCAGCCTTGATGACCGGCCACCATTTGTCGATCTCCGCTTTGTGATACGCCGCAAGCCCGGCCGGGTTTTGCTGGTCGCGCGGAAAGATGACTTGGCCGAGCGCTTCCAGCCGCTGCTGCACGGCGGGATTTGCCAACGCGTTCATAACAGCGCTATCCAAACGGTTGACCGCTTCCTTTGGCGTTCCGTTGGCGGTCCACAAACCGTGCCAGAAATTAACGGCGGCTCCGGGTATGCCGGACTCGATAAGTGTCGGCGTGTCGGGCGACTTAGGCCAGCGCCGATCGCTCATCACGGCATAAGCTTTGAATTTGCCGGCTTGGACATAAGCGAGGCCGGAACTCGCTTCGAGACAAGCCAGGTCGATCTGGCCGCCGATCAAATCCTGCATCGCCGGCCCGCCGCCGCGATAAGGCACATATTGCAATCGCAATCCGGTTTTCTGCGCGAAATAAAGACCGCACAGGTGTGCCGCGCTGCCGGTGCCGACAGTACCAAACGTAGTCGGATCCGGCCTTGCCTTCATCCACGCGATGAGTTCCGAAATAGTCTTCGGCGGCAACGCCTCTTTACCGATAATCCACAAAGGTGAAGCGGCGACAAGAGCGATTGGCTGAAGATCGCGCAAAACGTCGTAGTCGAGCGGATAGATCGCCGGCGAAGCGACATGGCTCGACCAATTGCCGAGGCCGATGGTGTAACCGTCCGGCCTGGCGTGAGCGACGCGGCCGGCCGCTAGCGTGCCGCTGGCGCCGCTGAGAGTCTCGACCACGACCGGCTGGCCGAGCGGGCCTTGTATCGCATCGGCGAGGATGCGCGCCAGCGTGTCGGTCGGACCGCCCGGCGGAAAACCGACCATCATCGTCACTGGATGCGACGGATACGTTTCCGCAGACGCCAGAGCAGCGCTTGCCAGAACCGCGATCAGCGCGCCAGCGAGACGCATTCGAATAATCGTTCGCCGTGTCATCGCGCCTGCCGGCATGGTCTACCCTCTTCGTGCGAGATCTGGACTTTGCGTTGGACGATGACACGTGTCGATAAAGGCGAAAAGGTCAGCAGTCCTGTCGTGATGCGCGATTGCGGCGCGCTGATCGGCGCACCGGCTGCGCCGGCGAACGGGCCCAGCCAATTGACGGCGACCATCCGCGGCCTGTACCAACCGCGAATGCTGTCGCGCTTCGAACGATTCCTCACGCCCACCGCGGCGCCGGAGCATCCGGAACCGCCGCCCAGCCTGCTCGCGTTCCTCTGGCATTTCGCCCGCCAAGCCAAATGGCTGTTTGCCACCTTGTTCGCGGTTGAATTGCTGGTCGCGCTGAGCGACAGCGCGGTGCCTTGGTTCATCGGCCGCGTCGTTACGCTCGTGACCAAAACACCGCCCGAACGGCTACTCACCGACAGCTGGCCATGGTTTCTCGGCATGGCAGCGGTGGTACTCGTCGTGCGGCCGGCGGTAACTTTCACGCGCTATCTCATCACCAATCAAGCGATCGCGGCGCCGTTCACCGGCCTGATCCGCTGGCAGTCGCATTGGCACGTGGTGCGGCAGAGCTGGGCTTTTTTCCAGGACGATTTCGCCGGCCGCATTTCCAATCGCGTGATGCAAACTGGACCGTCGGTGCGCTCGACGCTGACCGCGACGATCACGACCGTTTGGTACATTTTCGTATACGGCGCTTCGGCCATCGCCTTGACCGCCGCGGCCGACCGCTGGCTCGCCGTACCGATCCTGCTTTGGTTCTGTGCCTATGCCGCGCTGCTCGTGCATTTCGTGCCGCGCATGCGCGACCGCTCCAAAAGGTCTTCGGAGGCGCGCTCGACGCTGATGGGACGTATCGTCGACAGCTACACCAACATTCTGACGGTTAAGCTGTTCGCGCGCGCCAATGACGAAGACCAGTATGTGCGCCGCGCGGTCGATCGCCACGTCGATCTGTTCTCGGCCGCGCAGCGGCTGCTCACTGCCTTCGGCACTATCCTCGATTTGCTCAACGCCTTGCTGATCGCCGGATCGGGCGCGCTGGCACTGGTGCTGTGGCGCTACGGTGCGGTCGAAGTCGGCGCCATCGCCATGGTCCTGCCGCTGACCTTCCAGCTCACCAATATGTCGCGCCAGATCGCGATGCGGATCACCGAAATTTTCGAGGATCTGGGGGTCGTGCAAGAAGGCATGATGACCATCGCGCGGCCGCTGCAATTGCCCGATCCCGCCGATGCGCGGCCTTTGACGGTGCGCGCTGGAAGGGTGGAGTTCAACAACGTCAGCTTCGGCTATGGCCGCGAAGCCGGCGTGTTGCAGGACTTTGATCTGACCATCCATCCTGGCGAGAAGATCGGACTGGTCGGCCGGTCCGGCGCCGGCAAATCGACGGTGGTCAACCTGCTGCTGCGATTCTTCCCGCTGGAGAGTGGCTCGATCCTGATCGACGGTCAGGACATAGCGCAGCTGACGCAGGAATCATTGCGCGCGCAGATTTCGGTGGTGACGCAGGATACCTCGCTGCTGCACCGTTCAATCCGCGCCAATATCCGTTATGGCCGGCCTTCTGCAGGCGATGAAGAGATCGAGCGCGCCGCCAGACTGGCGCATGCGCACGAATTTATTCTTGAGTTGGAAGACTGGCACGGGCGGCGCGGCTATGACGCCCATGTCGGCGAACGCGGCGTGAAACTTTCCGGCGGCCAGCGCCAGCGCATCGGCATCGCCCGCGTCATCCTCAAAGACGCGCCGATCCTGGTCTTCGACGAAGCAACCTCGGCGCTCGACAGCGAGGTCGAAGCCGCCATCCAATCGAGCCTCGGCACGCTGATGGCCGGCAAGACCGTGATTGCGATCGCGCATCGGCTGTCCACGATCGCGCAGATGGATCGGCTGGTCGTGCTGGACAATGGCCGTATCGCCGAGCAGGGCTCGCACCGCGACCTGCTGGCGCAAAACGGCCATTACGCGGCGCTGTGGCGGCGCCAAGCCGGCGGCTTTATCGACGCATCCGATCTGCAAGCGGCAGAGTAGGCGGACTGCGGTTTCACTGCGGTTTCCTGGCGAACGATCGTAGCTTAATATCAGATCGGGCTTCCGGAGTAACAACAATCGACTTCGCTCCCACTGAGCTTGCGCAATCGGTGCGTGCCGCAATCGAAAAGATCTGCGCGCGCTTCGGCGACGATTATTGGCTCAAGCGCGACAGCGATGGCCAATTCCCCGAAGAGTTTTATCGCGCGATGGCCGCCGATGGCTGGCTCGGCGTCTGCATTCCGCAGGCCCATGGCGGCTCGGGCCTCGGCGTCAGCGAAGCCGCGGTCATGATGCAAGCCGTGGCGGCGTCGGGCGCCGGCCTGTCCGGCGCCTCAGCGATTCATATGAACATTTTTGGGCTCAATCCCGTCGTGGTTTACGGCACCGAGGAGCAGAAGCGCCGCATGTTGCCGCCGATCGCAGCGGGCAAGGAAAAGGCCTGTTTCGCGGTGACCGAGCCCGATGCCGGGCTCGAAACCGGTAAGATCAAAACGCGGGCGGAGCGCCGTGGCGAGGTTTATATCGTCAACGGCGCCAAGATTTGGATTTCCACCGCGCAGGTCGCCGACAAAATGCTGCTCTTGGCGCGCACGGCGCCGCTCGGCAGCGGCCGCAAATCCACGGACGGTCTCAGCTTGTTCTATACGGCGCTCGATCGCCGTTACGTCGAGGTGCGCGAGATCGCGAAAATGGGGCGCAAGGCGGTCGATTCCAACCAGCTGTTCATCGACGGCCTGCCGGTGCCGGCCGCGGACCGGATCGGCGAAGATGGCCGCGGCTTCGAGTATCTGCTGCACGGGCTTAATCCGGAGCGGATCCTGGTCGCTGCCGAAGCCATCGGACTGGGCCGTGCTGCGCTGGCGCGCGCAAGCGTCTATGCCAAAGAGCGCATCGTGTTCGGGCGGCCGATCGGACAAAATCAGGCGATTCAGCATCCGCTTGCGGAATGCTGGATGGAACTGGAAGCAGCCGATCTCGTGATGTTGAAGGCCGCCTGGCAATATGATGACGGCATTGCCTGTGGACCCGCGGCGAACGCCGCCAAATACCTCGCCGCCGAAGCCGGGTTCAAAGCCTGCCAAACCGCGATTGCGACCCATGGCGGTTACGGCTATGCCAAGGAATATCACGTCGAGCGCTATTTTCGGGAAATCATGATCGCCAAGCTTGCGCCGGTTTCACCGCAGCTCGTGCTCTGCTTCATCGCCGAAAAAGTTTTAGGACTGCCCAAATCGTATTGAAATCGTATCGATGACAATCCCTCGCACGTCGCCGCAGCCCCGTCGCAATTCGCCGTTAGCCGCGTCAATATATGCCCATGAACCAGGAGGTTTTTTCATGCGCCGTCGGCTGATTGCCGCTTTAGCAATTGCTGCCGCCGTGGCGGTTCTCGCCGAACATCCCGGCTTGGCGCAGCAAGGGCAGTTGCCGCTGCCCCCCGGCGGTTTCAAGCCGCCGCCTTCGCCGCCGATCAAGCCTTATCAGACGGTGCCGGTGACCCCGCCGCCAACGTTGAACGATCCGAGCTTCACCGCTTTTCGCAACCAGCTCGCCGAAGTCGCCGCCCACAAGGACCGCGCCGCGCTTGGCAGAATGGTGGTGACGCAAAACTTCTTCTGGGTTCAGGACAAGAATCTCGCCGATCCACGCAAATCTGGCATCGAAAATCTCGCCAAGGCGATCGATCTTGGCGCAGCGGATGACTCGGGTTGGCAGATATTGGCCGGCTTCGCCACCGAAGCGTCGGCGGCGGAATCACCACAGCAACCGGGCGTTCTTTGCTCTCCGGCCGACCCGAATCTCGATACCACCGCTTTGGAAGCGCTTACCAAGGCAACCCAGACCGATCCCGGCGAATGGGGCTATCCAAACAAAAACGGCGTGGAGGTGCGCGCCGCGGCGCAACCTAATTCGCCGGTGATCGAGAAGCTCGGCATGAATCTCGTCCGTGTATTGCCCGACACCGCGCCGCCCACCAATCCCAACGACCCATTCTTTCTGCACGTGGCAGCGCCGTCCGGCAAAGCCGGATACGTCGATGCGCAAACAGTGTCGCCGCTCGGCGGCGACCAAATCTGCTACACCAAGCAAAGCGGCGCCTGGAAGATCACGGGTTATCTCGGCGGAGCGGCGCAGCAGTAGCAGCGCGTTATCCGGTAACGCGACGATATCTCCGCTCATTCCCGCGCAGGCCAATCGGGCGATCTGAGATCGCGCCTGCGCAGGAACGAGCGCCACGACCTTATTGCTTTGCCCCCGCC
>DASZCJ010000165.1:0-6748 GCA_035943155.1 Xanthobacteraceae bacterium
ATCGGCGTTGGACACCGCTTTGCTGCTGGCGCGGAAATTCGACGGCTGTATCGAAGGCTTCCCGCTGCGGCCTGCCGTGGCCGATCTTGTGGCCATGGATCCCGACAGCGGCCTGACCATGGTCGCGGTCAAGGAAAACGACGCCGAGATGGTCCGCCAGGCGGAAATGCTGTTTCGCTCCTTCGTGGACAACGCCCGCCTGCCGGAAAGTAGCGGCAAGGGGCCGGCATCCTTGTCGTGGATGTGGCTTGGCGACGCGCCGAGCGGCCACGATTTTGTCGGCAGCTATGGCCGGGTCTTCGACATTATTGTGCTGGCGCGACCGGGAGACGAGTGGCAAAGCCCATCGATGATAACCCTGGAATCGGCGCTGTTCGAAAGCGGCCGCCCGGTGCTGATCGCGCCGCCGACGTCGCCGCAGTCGCTCGGCACCAATATTCTCGTTGCCTGGAACCAAAGCACCGAGCAGGCACGCACCATGGCGGATGCCATGCCGCTGCTTCGTACTGCCGAACGGATCACCGTCCTGACAGTGGAAGGCGCGACGGTCGCTGGCCCGAACGGCGAGCAAATGGCGCGTTCGCTGATGATGAACGGCCTCAAGGCCGAGACGATGACGCTCAAGCCGACTGGCAAGCGCAGTGCCGGCGAAACTATACTCGCCAAAGCCGATGAGCTCGGCTGCGATCTCATCGTCAAGGGCGCCTATACGCAAAGCCGGCTGCGGCAAATGATTTTCGGCGGCACCACCCGCCACATCCTCGCCAATGCGAAAGTGCCGGTACTCATGGCGCATTAGCGCATGATCCCGAAAAGTGGGACCGGTTTTCGGATAAGATCATGCGCAAACAAAGTTTTTAGGGACACATCAGTGATTCAACTTATCGGATCGCGTTCTAGAGTCGGAGCCTGACATCACCACGGTCCCGTTGTCAGGTTTTTACCAGACGCTACTGCCGTTCGCCGATGCGCTGCTGCGCGTCGCGGTCGGACTTGCCTTGGTGCCGCATGGGCTGCGCAATACGTTCGGCTTTTTTCCCAATACCGGCGTGCGCGCGCTTAATCTCTCCGCTCTGGCACGGCAGCTCGATGAAAGCGGCTATCGTCCGGGAAAGCTGTGGGCGCCGGCGGTTTCGCTCACGCAACTCATCGGCGGGCCGCTGCTTGCGCTCGGGCTGTTCACCCGGCCGGTCGCCGCCGTGGTTCTGGTGTTTCTGTTGGTGACGAATGTCGAGCGCTGGCGGGTCGGCCGCTATTTTTGGAATCAACTCGGCATGGAATATACGCTGATGTGGACCATCGCCACGTTTTACATTTTCATCCGCGGTCCCGGGCCTTATTCGCTCGACCGCGTCCTCGGCATGTAGTGCAAGCGCAAATGCCAGTGTCTGTGCCATCCACTGCAGGCTTCGTCGACGCCAACGGCGTAAGCCTGCATTACGAGCTCGCGGGTCACCGCGGCCACTCGGTCGTACTCCTCCACGAGCTCGGCGGCACGCTGCATTCGTGGGACGCAATAGCGCCGCGGCTGGCGCAGCACTTTCGCGTGCTGCGCTATGACCAGCGCGGCGCCGGCGCGTCGGAGAAAGTGCGCCACGAATTCACCAATGACACGCTGGTCGATGATTTCGAGGCGCTCGCTGCCGCCGTCGGCCTGCCGCCGCCTTATCATTTCGTCACAGTCGCAGCCGCCGCGACCCAGGCGCTGCGCTTTCTGGAGAAATATCCCGACCGGGTCGGCGCGCTCGTTCTGTGCAATCCGGCGCCGGGCGTCGATCCGAGCCGCGCCGCGGTGCTCGACGAGCGCGCGGCCTTTGCAGCGCGCGAGGGTATGCGCGCTGCGCTGCCGACCACGCTCGCTTTGTCCTATCCGCCGCATCTCGGCGAGCGCGCCGCTTATGAAGCCTATCTCGGGCGCTATCTCGCCAACGATCCGGTCTGTTTCGGTTTTGCTTTTCGTGCCTTGGCGCGCACCAACATGCTGCACATGCTGCCGCTGGTCCGCTGTCCGGCCATGGTCGTGGCCGGCCGCCATGACACGGTGCGGCCGCATGCCGGCTCGGCCGAGCTTGCCAAAAAAATCTCCGGCGCGCGCTTCGAACTCATCGACGATGGCGGGCACTTTCTACCAACCCAAGCACCGCAGCCGTTGCTCGCGCTGCTGCAAGACTTTCTGCCGCGGTAAGTTATTCCATTCAGATAGACATTTGCGCGAGAGGACAAAATGAAAGTTAAAGCGAACGGCATCGCCGTCAATTACCTGATCGACGGTCCCGAGCGCGCGCCGTGGCTCATTTTCTCAAATTCGCTCGCCACCTCGCTGGCGATGTGGGACGAGCAGGCGGCGGCGCTGAGCAATTCGTTTCGCGTGCTGCGCTACGATCAGCGCGGCCACGGCGGCAGCGATGCGCCGGCGGGGCGCTATCCGTTCGACACGCTGCTCGACGATGCGCTGGCGCTGATGGACGCGCTGGGCATAGCGAAAGCGCATTTTGCCGGCCTGTCGATGGGCGGCGCCACCGCGCTTGGTCTGGCCGAGCGCCGCCCGGACCGCTTCGCGCGCATCGTCGTCGCCGATTCACCTTGCCAATCGACGCCGCAATCGAGCCAACAATGGGAAGAGCGGATCGCGGTGGCGCAGAGCGAAGGCATCGAGGCCTTGGTCGAGCCAACCGTCGCGCGCTGGTTTCCGGCGGAAACGGTCGCCAGCAATCCGCCGCATCTCAACAAAATTCGCGCGATGATCCGCGCCACGCCGGTCAACGGCTTCATCGGCTGCGCCGCGGCGCTGGCCGCCCATGATTATGCGTCGGCGGTCGCGAGCGTGAAATGCCCGACGCTGTTCATTGTCGGCGAGAAAGACGGCGCGACGCCCGCGGCCATGACCAAGTTGCATGAAAAGCTTCCCGGATCACGCTTTGTTGCGCTTCCCGGCGCTGGGCACATTTCCAACATGGATCGCCCTGCGGAATTCAGCCGGGCGCTCCGTGAATTCCTGACCGGCGGTTGAACGACGTTATGCCTTTTCGGCGGGGCCTGCTGCGCGGCGTGCAGGCAAGCGTGCTTTCCAACAAAGCGCGGAGTCACTATACCTGCGGCAAAGGCTAGTTCTGGCCGATGCGCCAGACGCGCCGTTAATTATCATCAGGGATGCGATCGCCCCGTAAGGAGACGACCTCATGGCTACCGTGACAATGAAGGCCCCTGCCCCGGGCGGGCTTTCGAACAAGGCGCGCGAGTTGATGGAGGCCATCAACAGCGAAGCCGGCAAACACAATATCTGGGTGCGCACGCAGGCCAATGCGCCGGCGCAGCGGCCGTGGTTCAGCGAAACCAGCGGCGAAGGTTCCGGCCAGCTCGGCACCGGCCGCGTCGCCGTCAATCAGATGAAGACCGTTCCGCATATGTGGAAGTGGAGCGAGTACAGCAATTACCTTAAGCAGATTTCCGAAATCGCCCGCAAAGCCGACGTCTCGCCGATTGAATTCGCCGACCGGCAGAGCATCCTTTTGCTCAATCCCGGATTGAACGGCCGCTTGCAGGTCACCAACACGATCCGCTGCGCCATCTCGATCTACAATCCGGGCGATGTCGCGCCGGTTCATTTGCATTCGCCCAATGCGAGCCGGACGATTCTATCGGACAAGGGCGGCTACACCGTCATCGAAGGCGAGCGCTGCACCGCCAATCGCGGCGATCTGATCCTGACCCCGAACGGGACCTGGCACGATCACGGCAACAATGCCGACGAGCCGGTGATCTGGATCGATACGCTAGACTGGCCGCTGATGGAATTTCTCGATGCCGCTTGGGTCGATCACAACATGCCCGGCGCGCAGGGCAATATGAACGTGCAAGCCGTCACGCATGCGGACGGCTATTCGCGCAAGCTCTACAGCCACGGCGGCATCAAGCCGGCTTTCGTCGACCATCAACGCGGGGTCGGCCGCGCGCCGGCGCCGCTGTTCCACTATCGCGGCGAGGACGTGAAGGACATGCTGCACAGCCTGCGCGGCGAAAAGGGCGATCCGCACGAAGGTATCAAGGTCGATTTCGTCAATCCGGTGACCGGCGAGCCGGTGTTCAAGACGCTCAATTATTCGGCGCAGCTGTTGCGGCCGGGCGAGGAGACCGAGTTCAAGCGCGAAACCGCCGGCACCTACTACGTCGCGATCGAAGGCTCGGGCGTCACCGAGGTCGGCGGCAAGCGCTTCGAATGGGGCCGCAACGATCTATTCGTGGTGCCGAACTTCATGTGGCGCCGTCACATCAATACCGGCAAATCCGACGCCGTGATCTATTCGGTTTCGGACGCCGCGCTGATGCGCAATATCGGGCAATATTACGCGCAAGGCCGCGCCGCGAACGGCAAGGTCAGCGAGCTGACGGTGCATTAAGGCTTAGCAGCGACGCGATTTTAAGTCGTCATGGCCGGGCTTGTCCCGGCCATCTCGTTTGGATGCTGCGCCGCCCAAGCGAGATGTCCGGCACATGTCAAGCGAAGCGACGCCGTCCTTCGGACGGCTACGGCCGGGCATGACGCCTTGGCGCTTACGTTCGATCCGCAGATTTGTCCTGGCCCACACTTCTAGAGCAGCCAGGAAACGGCGTCTCCCAGGTGTAAGTCTCACCCGCGACTACAACGGACAACTGCCCCTTTTTGCAGGCGTCGACGTCGGCCTTCTCAAAGACAAACATCTTGATGCCTTTGCCGAAGGCGGAGTTCTGACGCCCGAAAGATTCCAATAAGGCGAAAATGCCGGCGCTCGTGGGCGGCAGGTCATTTCGAGCAACAGGCGTGAGCGCTTTTCCGCTTTCATCTTTGGGTTCCAACACGGCGATATCTTCGAACAAGGGTAACCCGGTTGCCTTGTCGATCTTCCTGTCGGCGGCCATGAGCACCACGTATTTCTGGGTTAGTGCTATAAGTGCCGTGGCGTTAGGCTGCCACATCGGTGGCACAAACCATGTCACGGCAACCGTTTCGCCGGGCCGCCCGTCGGTGATCGCCGCATAATCTGCCGCCACCGCTTCGGGCGTCGTCTTCCACTGCCGGGAAGACGCCGGTGAGAACGAGATTAATGAAATAATCGCAGCGGCAAGCGTGACGCGCGCGCAATGCTTAAGGAACACGATGAACTCCTACTCTCGATGCCAAAAGCCATCGCTGTCCATAACAGCCGCTCGTTGCAGAAGACGTAAATTTTCGCGCGAAATTTCTCGACAATTGCTTGAATCGAATGCATTCAACTTGGATTGAAAAAAGGAGCGCGACGTCGCCGCGCTCCCTTTGTCGATCAACGTGTTTACGTTACGCCGCGGTCTTCAGCTTCTTGACGCACTGGCTGTAATAGCCGCCGCCCTTTTGCAGCCATTTCAAGCCGCCATTGGCGTCCCCGGTTTTATTGGCCTTGTACTGATCGAGGCAAGTTTTTCGCCGCGCCCGCCCCGGCTTCTCCTTGGAATATTTGGCATCGACGGCGCTTGGGAAAACCGCATTGGTGGCGACCGCCGTCCCAGCCGGCGTGCTTTTAGCGCTTGAGCGCTTGCTTGGCGCCAAATCGCATTGCGATTTGCGGGAATCATTCCACTTCATTCCATTGAGACTGTTGGCGGCTTTCGCGTCTTTGTATTTGGCGCTGCATTCGGTCATCGTCAGCGCCCGCGCCGATCCAGTCGGCATTGCAAGAGCGGCAATAACTGCCGCAGCAACAAACAAAACGTAATAACGCGTGGTCAGGGTAGTTTTCAGTGCAGTTTTCACGGCAATTCCCATGGCGTTTCCCTCTTTCGCGCAAGCGATCAAAATCGTTTGCAAAGGTGTTTGCAAAGTTGTTTGGACGTTGTGCGGCTCAAAACCAACCGCGATTCGATGAGCGGATTTACCCGCGCAAAGTGCCACATGTTCTGATTGAAATAAAGCGTGGTCGCACGCGAGCTAGCCATGCATTAGATGAAAAAATTTCATTTCTTCGGTGCGTGTTTTTGTGCGTGACCTTGCGGCTCACCGATCATGTCGCCGCAGCCCGCGCGCGTCGCCCAATATTGCCAGGCGCGCCAAGTCTCGGGCGAATGCGGCTTGTAGCCCGCCGCGCGCGCCGCAATTTCGCCCTTCGACAACGGCTTCGGCTTGCCGCCCATGCGCAGCGCGTTCATCTGCACCCGCGCATTGCGCGGCAGATAGACCGAAAGCCGTACCACCTCGATGATCGAGCGCGCCGCGGAGGCGAAACCGTGGCCGCGCATCAGCGCGACATTGCCGGCGCCGAGGCATTTCGCCAGATCCCGGCCCTGCGCCATATTGGTGACCAGCAAATTGGTGTCGCCGAACTTGGTGCGGATATCCCAGACCGGCACCTTGCCGCCGATGAAGCTGCCGGAATGGATCACCGGCTGCAGCGGCTCCTTGACTAGGCCGAACGGCAGCGTGTCCTCGGCATGCGCGTGCACCACCGCCGTCACATCGGGGCGTGCTTCAAAGATCGCCGCATGGATGAAGCGCTCGAGATAGGGCTGGCGCTTGTCGTTGATCGGTTCGCCCTCCTGGTCGAACTCGATCAGATCGTGACGCTCGACCAGTTCCGGCGCCAGCGAGCGCGCCATAAAAAAACGCTTCGGATCGTCGGGATGCCGTACGCTGATATGGCCGTAGGCATCGACAATGTCTTCATGGGCGAGAATGCGGTTTGCAACCACAAGGTCGCGCAACAGATCTTCAACTTGGCTCATGGCTAATTCCGAAAAGTTA
>DASZCJ010000166.1:0-15267 GCA_035943155.1 Xanthobacteraceae bacterium
GTGGAGTTCGCGACAGGTCTTAAGGAAAACCATAGCGAACGGCTGATTAGCTTGTTGTCAGATGATCACAGTAACCGATTGCCGAACGGCAAGTACAAAGTTTGCCTGGAGGCGTATGGGTACCGTTGGTATCGCGTAGGCGGGTTGGATTATCTACTCAAACGCCGAGAATTTTGATGAACAACTATCGCGTCACGATCGCATCAGCAGCGAGTTTGATGATAGCTCCTTCGTTTGACCTGAGGCTAATGGCGCCATCGATCAATTCGGTATCGCGGTCAGAAAAGGTCGAGAGCAGGATCTCACCCCGCAACAAACCGTTCACAAAGCCCACAGACGTAGATTGTTGACCCATATTGAGCGCGATAAGAAGTTTTTCGCCACCATGTTCGCGAACGAAGAGCAAAAGCTCATCCGCCGCCATGATTGGGCGGTAGCTGCCAATCTGAAGCGCCTCATGCCTTCGCCGCAGCTCAATCAAGCGCTGATACAATTGAAGCATCGACTCCCGTTCGTCTTTTTGCCGGGCCACATTGCGGTCGCGGTAATTCGGTTCGACCGGAAGCCACGGCTTTGCGATGGAAAATCCGGCAAATTTCTCACCATTCCACTGCATTGGTGTGCGGCAACCATCCCGGCCCACGCCTAAACCGGGTACTCTTTTTTCGAGCGGATCTTGGATTTCACTGACGCTCAACTTCACCTGTTGCATGCCGATTTCATCACCGTAGTAAATCGTCGGCGTGCCACGAAGTGTAAGCAGAAGCATGGCCGCGCAGCGCGCCTGATTTTCGCCGATGCGGCTCGCGATGCGGGGCTGATCATGATTCCCCAGGACCCAATTGGGCCAACCCCCGGAAGGCAGCGCAAACTCGTATTCCTCAATTATCCGAGCGATTGAGCGAGCCTGCCAAGCAGCCGAAATGAGTGCGAAATTGAAAGGCAGATGTAGCCCTTGAAGCTCGCGCCCGTAATACGCAACCAACCGTTCGATGGGAAGATAGATTTCACCAATCAAAACACGATTTGAGAATTCGTCCACGATCATTCGCATCTGACGAATGACATCATGCACCTCAGGTCTGTCCGACGTGTAAAGCGGCACCAGACTTTGGTGTGGTGGTTGGCCGGGCCGAAATGCGGGATTGGGAGGATTGTCGCGAAACTCGCTGTCTTTTATCAAATGCCAAATAACGTCGACACGAAATCCGTCCACACCACGAGCCAACCAGAATCGCATGACGTCGTACATCGCGGCGCGCAGGTCAGAATTCCACCAATTGAGGTCAGGCTGGGCGCTTAGAAACATGTGACAGTAATACTGCCTCGTGTACGGGTCGAATTCCCAGGCGCTACCGCCGAACTCGGACAGCCAGTTATTCGGTGGCCCTCCATCTCTGGCGGGGTCGTGCCAGATGTACCAGTCACGTTTAGCGCTGTCGCGCGATGCGCGGCTTTCGATGAACCACGGATGCTGATCTGAAGAATGATTAGGCACCAGATCAAGGATGACTTTTATTCCGTACCCATGTGCTTCCGCGAGGAGAGAGTCGAAATCAGCCAGTGCGCCGAAGACCGGATCGATGTCGGTGTAGTTGGCCACGTCATAGCCAAAGTCGGCCATTGGCGACGGATAAATCGGGGAAAGCCAGAGTGCGTCGACGCCGAGTTGGACCAAGTAGGGCAGACGTCGCTTTATCCCGGCGAGGTCGCCTATGCCGTCTCCGTTGCCATCCTGGAAAGATCGCGGGTAGATCTGATAAATGACTGCGGTCTGCCACCAAGTCATCGTGTCACTGACCAAAAGTCACTCATTCCGCTTAATGGCAACGCTTCGTTCGCACGCTGCAAGCGTAGGGTGGGCAAAGGCGGCGCCCCCATAACTCGTGGGCTTCGCTGCGCTCTACCCGCCTACGGCCGCCAGACCCTTGCCAAGGACAGCCGTACGACGGCGTTATCTGGACAGGAAGCAATGGTGCGGCCGAGAGGACTCGAACCTCCACGGGTTGCCCCGCTAGCACCTCAAGCTAGTGCGTCTACCAATTCCGCCACGGCCGCATGTAGGGTGGTTTGTGAAAGCCACGCCAGGCGGCGCATGTAACAGCTAGAATCCTGCCCGACAAGGTCGCCAGATCCGGCTTCGCCGCTGTGCCGCGGTGCGGTATTCTTGCACCCGGTAAAAGCCCAGTAACAGCCATGAGTGGAACGGCAAATACCCGCGGCGGCGTGACCATCGGCCTTTTGCCGTCGGCCGGCTTATCGCCGGTCGAGTGGCGCGTGAGCGATGGCTTGATTGGATACGACCACGCGCTCGCGGCCATGGCGGCGCGCGCCGCGGCCATCGCGCGCGGCGAGGCGGCTGAACTGGTCTGGCTGCTTGAGCACCCTGCCCTCTATACCGCCGGCACATCGGCGCGCCCCGACGAATTGATTGAGGCGCGCTTTCCCGTGCACACGGTCGGTCGCGGCGGCCAATTCACCTATCACGGCCCAGGCCAGCGCGTCGGTTATCTCATGCTCGACCTCAAGCGCCGCGCGCCGGACGTGCGCCGCTTCGTCGCCACGCTGGAAGAATGGATCGTCCGCACGCTCGGCGCTTTCAATGTGCGCGGCGAGCGGCGCGGCGATCGTGTCGGCGTTTGGGTGCGCCGGCCCGATAAAGGGCACGGCTTCGAGGACAAAATCGCCGCGATCGGCGTGCGTGTGCAGCGCTGGGTCACGCTGCACGGCTTTGCGCTTAATGTCGAACCGGATCTGGTCCACTTTGCCGGAATTGTGCCCTGCGGCGTAGCCGACGCTCGCTATGGCATCACCTCGCTCGCCGAACTCGGCTGCACGGCCGCGATGGCGGACGTTGACATGGCCTTGCGCGCGGAATTCATGCCGCTGTTCGGCGTGACGAACGATGCTCAGACGCTTCGCAGCACTGAGAATATTTCGTCGCCGTGGCGCAGCGCGATTTCGTCAGAGGTGGCCTCGCGCTGATCGATGGCGTCGACACGTGCGCCGGGCGGGCCACGCCGGCATTCCGCGATCATCGCGACGACCTTATCCTCAGATCCGCCCAACAGCGCCTCGACCGAACCATCGTGGCGGTTGCGTACCCAGCCCTCAACGCCGCGCTCGAGCGCCGTGACTTCCATCCAGGCGCGGTAGCCGATGCCTTGCACGCGACCGCGGATAACGACGTGCCGATATACCTTCACGGAAATTCTCCAAGATCGAATTCTCCAAGATCAAATTCTCTAAGTCTGCGCTGCCCGGCGCCGGGCGCCTGCTTGCGCAGCCAGCGCTGCAAAGAAACTATGTAATAGGCGGGCAGTTTCAATTCGCCTGCGGCCTGCACGACGATTTCCATATAGCCGGGCCGCGGCTGTCCGTGCGGCCGCGGCCGCGCAATATAGACGAGAACCCGTTGGCGCTTGCCGGCGTGAACGATTGGAAGCATTGCGGCCCGATACATTCCGCCGGCGATATTCTCCCACAGGTCGAGCGTGACACGATCGTGCGCGGTGAGCCGCCAAAGGAGCCCGTGCACGCAGGCGCGCGGCTGCGGCACCACCGACGCGTAACCATCCGCGGTGATAATAAAACGGTAGCGTTCGAGGCGGGCGAGGCCAAGCGGCACGGCGCTTGGCGCATGCTTGCGCATGACCGCACGATGCATGTTCGAACCATAGGCGAAATGCAGCATCAGGCCGATATTAACCAGATGAAGGCTGTTCCACGCTCGGCCGCGTCGCGGTCCATAGCGTAAAGAACAGCGCGATCAAGATCGGCACGAAGGCGCATAGCGTCAGGATACCGACCACGATCCAGGCCAGGTCATAATGAATCGAACTGAGAAGCGTCATTATAATGTAGAGAAACATTATCAGCTCGAGCGCGCTGGTCGCGCTGGCGCCACCTAACCCGCTTTCAGAACTGGCAAAAAAATTCGTCGCCAGAATGATTAACAGCACGAGCGAAAGCACATAGACCAGCGCTACCGCGATCGCCAAGCCATGTCCGCGCGCTGCGTCGTGCAGCCGCCTCGCATGCAGAACGAACCACAGCCAGGTCAACACCGCCTGCACGGCGGCAAAGGGCCACAGTCCGGTGCGCGCGATGACATCGGGCACCGTGAGCCAATGCGAGGTCGCACCGGCGACGTAGACCATGGCGACCGCGATCAGAAACAGTTGCGGTTGCAATCGCCCACGCGGCGAGAGGAACGCTAAAGATTGCACCTGCTTCCTCCCAAAAGCTTGATGGCGCGAGCGGACGCTTTACGCGAATTCCATCACCACGGCATCGACCGCGATACTGTCGCCCTGCTTCACCCGGATTTTCTTGATGATGCCATCGCGCTCGGCGCGCAACACGTTCTCCATCTTCATCGCCTCGATCACAGCCAGTGTCTCGCCGGCCTTGACGTCCTGACCTTCGCTCACGGCGAGCGAAACGACCAGTCCTGGCATCGGGCAGCGCACGGCCTTCTCGCTGCCGGAGAGCTTCTTGAGCGGCATTAGCCGAGCATAAGCGGCCTCGCGTTCGGTATAGACGAACGCTTTTACTTCGCAGCCGCGGTAGGCGAGCTCGAAGCCGTTCGGAATCATCCTCACATGCATGCCGACGCGCGCTTCGTTCACTGTGCCAAGCCAAACCGGCAGCCCGGGCGCCCAGTTCGACGATAGGATATGCCGGACGCCGTCCGCGAAAGTCACCACGATCGCTTCGCCGCGATGTTCGACATCGGCGTGAACTTCTTCCGGTCCTAGCCAGATGGCGCGCCGCCGCTCGCGGGTGATCGCTGTATTCAATTGGCCGGAGATTTGCCTTTTGCGCTCGCCGAGGGTGTGATCGATCGCGGCGGCAACCGCGGCGATGGTCTGCGCCACGGCGCCTTGCGGCATGGTACGTTCGAAACCGCGAGGAAATTCTTCGGCAATAAAAGCCGTGCTCAGCTTGCCGGCCCGCCAGCGCGGATGCTGCATGATCGCGGCAAGGAACGGGATGTTGTGGCGGATGCCTTCGATCGTAAACGCGTCGAGTGCGTCGGCCTGCGCATCGATTGCTGCAAGCCGGGTCTTGGCATGCGTAACAAGTTTGGCGATCATCGGATCGTAATAGAGCGAGATTTCGCCGCCCTCGATCACACCGGTGTCGTTGCGGATCGTGACGCCATCGCGAACCGCTTCGGCCGGCGGCCGATAGCGCACCAGCCGGCCGATTGACGGGGCGAAGTTACGATAGGGATCCTCGGCATAGAGGCGGCTCTCGACTGCCCAGCCGGATAGCTTCACATTGCTCTGCTTGAGCTTGAGCCGCTCGCCGGCCGCGATCCGGATCATCTGCTCGACGAGATCGATGCCGGTGACAAGCTCGGTCACCGGATGCTCGACCTGCAGCCGCGTGTTCATCTCCAGAAAATAGAAGCTGCGATCCTGGCCGGCGACGAACTCAACGGTACCGGCGCTGTCGTAGCCCACCGCCTTTGCCAGCGCGACCGCCTGTTCGCCCATCTGCTTTCGGGTCTTGTCGTCCAACAGCGGGCTCGGCGCCTCCTCGATGACTTTCTGGTTACGGCGCTGGATCGAGCATTCGCGTTCGCCGAGATGAATGACATTGCCATGCTTGTCACCCAAGATTTGGATTTCAACGTGGCGCGGATCGGTGATGAATTTTTCGATAAAAACACGATCGTCGCCGAAACTCGATTTCGCTTCGGAGCGGGCACGGGCGAAATTTTCCTTGACCTCAGCCTTGGCGAAGGCGATGCGCATGCCCTTGCCGCCGCCGCCGGCGGACGCCTTGATCATCACCGGGTAGCCGATCTGCTCGGCGATGGCGACCGCCCGCTCGTCGTTTTCGATTACGCCGAGATGGCCGGGAACGGTCGACACTTTGGCGCGCGACGCCGCTTTCTTCGATTCGATCTTGTCGCCCATGGCGGCGATCGCTTGGGCATTGGGTCCGATAAACACGATACCGGCAGTCGCCAGCGCGGCCGCGAAAGCCGCCCGCTCGGAGAGAAAGCCATAGCCCGGATGCACCGCCTCGGCGCCGCTCGCCTTGCAGGCCGCGACGATCTTCTCGATGTCGAGATAGCTTTGGGATGCGGGCGGCGGGCCGATCGCAATCGCCGTATCGGCCATCTCGACATGAAGCGCGTCGCGATCGGCGTCGGAATAAACCGCGACCGTGGCGATGCCCATGCGCCGCGCCGTCTTGATGATCCGACAGGCGATCTCGCCGCGATTGGCAATCAGGATTCGTTTGAACATAAAAGCCCAGTCCCGCGAACCTGGCTTTGGCTATGCAGCGCCCAGTTGTCGATCAGTCGACGTGAACGTTGGCCTTCTCGATGACCAGACGGTAAGTCGCCAGTTCGCGTTTGATCTTCGCGTCCAGTTCGGCCGGAGTCGACGGAATTGTTGATACGCCGCCGGCGGCAAAGCGCGCTTTGACATCCGCCATGTTGAGGATTTCGACTACCTTGGCCGACAATTTGTCGATGATCGGCTGCGGCGTTGCTTTCGGCGCCAGCAAGGCGGTCCAGTTTGAGGCGTTAACGTCGCGCGCGCCCTGTTGCGCCAGTGTCGGCCATTCCGGATTGAGCGGCGAACGCTCGCCCGTCGTTACCGCCAGGACGCGGATTTTACCGCTCGGCACATGCGGCGCCACCGTCGAGCTTGCCAGGATGCCAAGCGGAATGTCGCCGGCGACCAGCGCCTGCGCCGCTGGTGCGCCGCCCTTGTACGGCACGTGCACGTATTTTGTGCCGGTATTAAGCGCGATCGATTCCAGCACCAGCTGATTGATACTGCCATATCCGGGCGTACAGACATTGAGCATGCCAGGCTTGGCTTTGGCCGCGGCAATCACATCGGCTACCGACTTGTACGGCGCATCGCCATTGGCGGCGAGAACCATTGGCGCATCGCTGATGGCGCTGACCGGCGCCAGATCGCGCCCGACATCGTACGGCACCTCCTTGAACAGCGCCGGATTGATGGCGACGTCGCCGGTGGTGACCATGACCAGCGTGTAACCATCCGGCGCCGCGCGCGCCGCATCGGTCACGGCAATAAAGCCATTGCCGCCGGGTCGGTTCTCGACGATGACTTGCTGACCCCAGGCTTCGGTCAGCTTGGCGCCGACGAGCCGCGCGGCAATATCGGAAATGCCGCCGGGCGCGTAGGGCACCAAAATGCGGATCGGCCGCGCCGGATAATCCTCGGCAAGGACCAGTGCTGTGGCTGCCACCAGCAAAGCAAGTGCAATTCCAATAATACGGCGCATAATCCTCTCCAGATTTTCGTTGGCGCCGACGTCAGCGCAACCACAGCGACAGCAGCAGAGCGAGTGCGAGCAGCGCCGCAACGCCTTGCCAAAACCGTAACGGCGAACGCTCATAAAATGTCTGCGGCCGACGCGGGACAGCCGGCGCGTGGGAAGGTCCGGCCTCCATTTCGAGGGCAAACTCCATCACATCGCGGAAGCGCTCGGCCGGATCGGTAGCTATGGCGCGCCCAAGCGCCGTCTGCAGCCAGGCCGGTAAATCCGGGCGCAGTTCGGCAAGCGGTGTCGGACGGCTGCGCCGCGGAGGACTGACGGCATCGAGATTGCCGTAGGGAAATTCACCGGTGAAGGCGCGGAACATCGTTACGCCAAGTGCATAGATGTCGGTCGCCTCGTTACCCGGCTCGCCGGCAAACATTTCCGGCGCCATATAGGACATCGTGCCGGGAATATCCTCCGGCGGAAAATCTTCCAGGCCGGGCACTCGCACGACGCCAAGGTCGATCAGCTTGAGCGATCCTTCGCGCTCGAGGATGACGTTGTCCGGCTTGACGTCACGGTGGATGATGCCGGCGCGATGTAACGATGCTACGCCGCGGGCCAATTTGATCGCGATGTTGCGGCCCTCCTCCAAGCCGACCAGCGGCCGGCGCGCCAGGCGCGTCGACAATAGCTCGCCCTGATAAAGCGGCATTACGGTATAGAGGCAGGTCTGCCGTCCGGGCGGTAGTTCGATGATCCGCCCGATCCAAGGACTGTTGACGCGGGCGCCGACCCACGCCTCGCGCACGAAGGCGGCGTGATAGGTCGCCGCGGCGGCCACCTGGGGCTTGGGAAACTTCAGCGCCACCTCGCCGCCCTCGACTTCGTCAACCGCGCCGAACAGACGCGTATAGCGCCCGTCCGAGATCAGCACCTTCAGCACGAAGCCGTCGACCGTCTGACCGTCGATTGGCACCGGGATCAGCGGCAATTGCATGATGTCGGCGCCGACCGTGGCGGAATCGGCCGAAGGCAACTCGACAATGTCCATAACAAGCGCGGTGCAATTGTCCGTGCTACCGGATTGCAGCGCAGCTGCGACGAGCGCACGGGCGGAATCCTCGGACGCCGACCGGGCGCGAAGAATATCGGTCATGGCTTCGGGGCCCAACACCGCATGAACGCCATCGCTACAGAGCAGAAAGCGATCGTGCAGCGCCACAGGATGCGCGGCGTAATCGAGCCGCACCTCAGTTTCCACGCCAAGGGCGCGCGTGAGGACATTGGATCGCCCACTGGCATCTTCACGCACGTGGTCGGTCGTGAGGCAGGTGAACCGATCGCCACGTAAACGATAAGCGCGCGTGTCGCCGACATGCAGGACATGGGCAATGCGGCCGCGCAGCACCACCGCGGTGAAGGTGCAACCCATACCGCTCAGCTTGCTGTCGCGGCGTGCTTGCGAAAAAATCCAGCTATTGAGCGCGCTGAGCACCGTAGCTCCAGCGCGGCGAACCTCCATGGTCTCGGGTAAGTCGCACAATCCATCGAGGAAGCCGCGCACTGCGGTCTCTGCCGCCACTCGGCCGCCTTTGGCGCCGCCGATGCCGTCGGCAATCGCGGCGATGATGTCGCGCCGCGGCTTCGGCAATTCCATGCCGAAGACAGCGCCGGCGAAATCTTCATTGCGTTCGCGCGGCCCCGTCTCGGAGGCAAAGCCAACGCTCGCTTTGACGGCAGGCGATCCCTCAGCCATCGCTGCCGTTCCGGCAATAATGCGTGCCAGTTGCTGGCGGCCAGCGCTCCAAATGCTGAGACGTCGGTTGGGACGAGAGGAATGTTGACGGCGCCACCGCGGCCGCGGCGTCAATTGTCCAGCTTGCAATGATCATAGAGGAAATAGCCACCGGTGCTCGAGGCCACGACCACAGTGAGATTTCCGGATTTGCGATCAAGGGTATAATTGCCGCCATCCGAAGTGTCGTGCCATGAAATTTTGCCCTCGGTGATGCTCGCCGGATAGGAATCGACGGTGCTGTGCTCGTAATCAATCCGGATCTGCCAATGCGCCCCGCTGGCCGGATTGGTGCAGTTTATCGCGCCATCGGCTGCCCAGGCCCCGTTTTGCCAATTTCCCCACAGGGCCAATGCCCCAAGAGATACTGCCAATGCCAGAGCCAATGCCTCAGTCCTGATTAGAGGGGCCCCCATTTCCCTGCCCATTTTATGTTCACGATGCAAAGTTTCTAGTCATAGAGCGCCTGATTCGCTGCCAGCTGACGGGGAAATCCGGTCCGGCAACACTCGCTTAACTGGCATATTTTTTGCGACCGCTCAAACGTCGGCCCGTGTGCCGTCGGCGCACTGAGGGCATTTTTTGGGGAAAGGCACATGGCACTCACACCATCACCACAGTGGCTAGATACCGGCAATAATGCATGGCAGCTGGCGGCGGCGACCTTCGTCGGCCTGCAGAGCATTCCGGGTCTGACCGTCCTCTACGGCGGCATCGTCAAAAAGAAGTGGGCAATCAATTCCGCCTTCATGTCGATGTACGCATTTGCATCGGTCTTAGTCGTCTGGGTACTGTTCGATTACAACATGGCCTTCGGGCCGGGATGGCTATCGATAGCCGGACAAAGCTTTCTCGGCACACCTGGTCTAGGGACATCAGCGGCGTTCACGCTCGGCCAGGCGACCGTACCAGAAGCCGCATCGGGGATGCCGGCACTCACTTTTCCCATGGCAACCCTCATGTACTTCCAGTTCGTGTTCGCCGCGATCACTGTCATCATTCTTGCCGGTTCACTGCTCGGCCGTATGAATTTCACGGCTTGGATGATCTTCTGCCCGGTATGGATGACGCTGGTCTACACCGTAGGGGCGTTTAGCCTCTGGGGCGGTGGCTGGCTCGCCGGCCTGGGCGTGGCAGACTTCTCGGGCGGCTACGTGATCCATCTCGCTGCCGGAACGTCTGGCTTTGTCGCCGCGGCGGTGATCGGCCCGCGGCTTCAGGCCGACCGCGACAACTTCCCGCCGAACAGTCTCTTGATCACGTTGGTCGGCGCCGGAATCCTGTGGATCGGCTGGAACGGCTTCAACGGCGGCGACCCGTACTTCGCCAATGCCGATGCCGGCGCGGCGGTGCTCAACACCAATACCGCAACCGCGGTCGGCCTCCTGGTTTGGACACTGATGGACAAGATGGCCTACGGCAAGCCGTCAGTGCTTGGCGCCGTCAACGGCATGATCGCAGGCCTGGTGGCGATCACACCGGCCGCCGGTTACGTCGACGGTTGGGGCGCGATCATCATCGGCATCGCCGCTGGCATCATTCCCTGGCTCAGCATGAACAAGCTGCAGAAGACCCGGTTCATGATGAAAGTGGACGATACGCTTAGCGTGTTTTCCACCCACGGCGTCGCCGGCCTCACCGGCGGGCTGCTGGTTGGCGTACTGGCGAACCCGGACATGCTGATGTACATCGGCACGGACAAAGAGGCGCCCGGCGTCAACATTACCGGCCTGCTTTACGGCAATCCTTCGCAGCTTTGGCTGCAGGCAGCGGGCGCAGCGTTCATCATCATCTACAACGCGATCGCCACCTACATCATCCTCAAGGTGATCGGTCTGATCGTGCCGTTGCGCATGGACGAAGCCACCCTGAAGGTCGGCGACGACGCGGTGCACGGCGAAACTGCCTACGCGATCGGCACCGAAGGCGAGTGATCGTTTCCTTGCCCTGGCTTGCGGGCGCGTCATCGCCCGCAAGTTAGTCCTCCCGCCGCGTAGTTGCGCGGAAACTTTGGCGGCCCGGTTCGGGCCGCCTTTTTTATTCAGCCCGGAAAGACATCCATGCGGCGTCACACGAGCGTCATCTGGCCTCGTCACAACGGGACATTCCCCGCCTTTAACGGAGCTCCGTCATGCGTCGGCCGCTTCTCCTCGGTACCGCTATTCTGCAGATCGTCCTGGCACCAAGCATGCTGAGCGCGCCCGCCTTCGCTCAAACGCAGCCTGCGCGACCGCACAATGTGGTGCTATTCATCGCCGACGGTATGCGTGCCCGTATGGCGGACGACACGGCCCCGACAATGGCAGCGATCGCGCGCGACGGCGTGAACTTGCTCAATGGTCATGCGCTATTCCCGACGTTTACGATGGCCAATGCATCCGGCATGGCGACGGGCCACATGCTTGGCGACACCGGCGCTTTTTCCAATACGATCTATACCGGATTCGAGGTTCCGGGCGCGGGCAGCAGCCTTACGCCGTTCATCGAGAGCGACGTTGTGCTCGGCGACATCGACGAGCATTTCGGCGGCAATTTCCTCGACGAGGCGACGATCCTCATGCTCGCGCGCGACAAAGGCTACAGCACCGCCTCAGTTGGAAAAATCGGCCCCGCTTTGGTCTTCGATCCAAGCGAACGCACTGGCGAACAGACCATCTTGATCGATGACGCCACCGGCACGCCCAAAGGCATCCCGCTCTCGGCAGAAATGACCGAACGTCTCAAAGCAGTCAGCCTGCCGCTCGCTTCGCCGACCCGCGGCCCGAACGGTATCCCCGGTAACGTAAGCAAACCTGGCACCTTGAGCGCCAATGTTGTGCAGCAGGATTATTTCGCATCGGTCACGACGCGTGTCATCCTGCCGATGTTCAAAGAGCGCAACAAACCCTTTGTTGTGGTGTTCTGGTCACGCGATCCCGACGGGACGCAACATAATCAGGGCGACAGCTTGAATACGCTCACGCCAGGCATCAACGGTCCGACATCGCTGGCCTCAATCCGCAATGCCGACGACGATTTAGCGCGGCTCCGCTCGTCCCTCAGCGAGCTCGGTCTTTTGGACTCGACCGATATCATCGTCACCGCCGATCATGGTTTCTCGACCATTGCGAAGGAAAGCCAGACAAGCTCGACTGTGAAAATTAAATTTTCCGATGCCCTGCCCGGACATCTGCCATACGGCTTTGTCGCGCTCGATCTGGCGCACGCGCTCAATCTGCAGCTGATCGATCCGGACGACGGTTATAAAGTCGTCGGCGAGGGTCAACACCCCAAGAATGGCAATGGACTGATCGGCGGCGATCGCAACAAGCCGAAAGTGGTTGTTACTGCCAACGGCGGCTCCGATCTGATCTATATCCCCGATGGCGACAAGGCGATGGCTAAACGGATCGTCGACGCGTTGCTGACGCAGGATTATGTCAGCGGAATCTTTGTCGATTCAAAGCTCGGCAAATTCCCCGGCGCGCTATCGCTCGATGACATCGCGCTCGAAGGCTCAGCGATTACACCGCACCCGGCGATCGCGATCAGCTTCCGCTCGTTCGACACGGTGTGCGGCGAGCCGGTCCGCTGCACGGTTGAGGTTGCCGACACGGTTCTGCAGCAAGGCCAGGGCATGCACGGTTCGTTCAGCCGCGCCGATACCTGGAATTACATGGCGATGCAGGGGCCGGACTTTAAATCGCAGTTCACCGATCCAGCGCCGGCCAGCAACGCCGATATCGGCCGTACCATCGCGCGCCTGATGCATCTCGATGTGAGCGATAATGGCAAGCTTGTTGGGCGCGTCCTGTCTGAGACGCTGCCAGGCGGCGCGCTTCCGGAAGTCTCAAGCCGCGTTATCGCGTCCGAACCTGCAGCCAATGGGCTGGTCACGGTCCTCGACATGCAGCAGGTCGGACGGACGCGCTATTTCGACGCCGCGGGCTTTCCTGGTCGCACGGTGGGCTTGTCGACAACCGTGTTGCCCAGCACGACGACGCAGTAGCGGCCGAATTTCTCGGCTATAGCGGCAGGTAGTTGCGGCGGGCGCGCAACGCCTCCGCCGCAATCCAGTCGAGAATGAGGATATCGGCCGGTTCGTAGCCCGCTGGAAGGTCACGCAGCTCACAACGGCGCGTCGCGGGGCGCGTGACGTATCCGGTGACTATAATCGGCGAGCGCTCGATCGTGCTAACGATCGAAGCCAAACAGGTACCTTCGCGAGGTAACGCCGCCATTATGTGACCCGTGCTGGTGTTTAAACTCACGCCCTGGCCCACTCGTTCCCTTTAACCGTGCGAATTAGTACGTATAAGCGTGAATTCTCATGCAAGGGTGGCCTGCCCAGGGCGGCTGTGCGGCAAAGTCACGGCGTTTCATCAATGTCGTCAAAGCCCAACGGCAGGTTTGTGGGCTCTGGTATTAGCGGCGGGTGCGCCGTACATATGCGTCAGGCCAGCACATCGCTTGTTCCCAGAGGGAGGCTTTTATGGCTCTTCAGATTGGCGACACCGCCCCGGATTTCGAAGCCGAAACTACGGAGGGCAAAATTCGTTTTCACGACTGGATCGGAAACAATTGGGTCGTGCTGTTTTCGCACCCAAAGGATTTCACCCCGGTTTGCACGACCGAGCTCGGGACCATGGCCAGGCTCAAGCCGGAATTCGACAAGCGCGGCGTCAAGATTGTCGGCCTATCGGTTGATCCAGTCGAGAACCACAAAAAATGGTCGAGCGACATCAAGGATGTCGTCGGCTTCGCTCCTAACTATCCGATGATCGGCGACACGGATCTGAAAATCTCGAAACTTTACGGCATGTTGCCAGCGAGCACGACAGGTACATCCGAAGGTCGCACGCCTGCCGACAATCAGACAGTGCGTAATGTGTTCGTCATCGGTCCGGATAAAAAAATCAAACTTATTCTCGTCTATCCGATGACAACGGGCCGCAACTTCGACGAAGTATTGCGCGTCATCGACTCGCTGCAGCTCACCGCGAAACACCGCGTCGCGACGCCGGCAAATTGGAAGCAGGGCGAAGAGGTCATCCTTACTGGCGCAGTGACCGACGACGAGGCAAAGAAGCTTTACCCCAACGGTTGGAAGACACCGAAGCCTTACATGCGCGTCGTGCCGCAACCGCGGTAATATCACCATTTCGCGGTCTATTTAGTCAGCGAGCGCGGCGGTGGCCGCGCTCTTTTTTTGGAGTCGCCATGAATTCGGAAGCTGAAAACCAACCGCCGTTCGCCGCGTTGATCGGCATGAAATTGACGCATGTTTCACCGGAGAAAGTGATTGCCGAACTACCGGTCCGCGAGGAGCTCAATAACCGGTTTGGCGCGCTTCACGGCGGCGCCGTCATGGCGCTGGCCGACAATCTCGGCGGCACCGCGACCATCGCCAATTTGCCGAAGGGCGGCCGCACGGCCACGATTGAAAGCAAAACCAATTTCTTCGCCAGCGTCCCGGTCGGCGACGTGGCGCGCGCCGAGTGCACCCCACTTCATCGCGGCCGCACCACGATGGTTTGGCAGACGCGCATAACGCGCGGCGATGGCAAGTTATGCGCCCTTGTCATTCAGACCCAGATCGTTATCCCGCCAGGACAGAACTAATCGGCTCCGATAAGTCTAGCCGCAGGCCACAGCGACGCTGTTGAGCAGCCGCACCATTGCCCTTATCAGTGGAAGCCGATCTTAGTGCTAAAGACGCAAGGATGTTCGCATGGATGTTCGCGCCGCTGTCGCCTTTGCTCCCGGCAAACCGCTTGAAGTCACCACCGTTGGACTGGACGGTCCGCGTGCCGGCGAGGTGCTGATCGAAATCAAAGCCACCGGTATCTGCCACACCGACGAATTCACGTTGTCCGGGGCCGATCCCGAAGGGCTGTTCCCGAGCATTCTCGGCCACGAGGGTGCGGGCATCGTGGTCGATATTGGTCCCGGCGTAACGTCGGTCAAAAAAGACGACCACGTCATTCCGCTTTACACGCCCGAATGCCGCAATTGTCCGTCGTGCCTGTCGCGCAAGACCAATCTGTGTACGGCCATTCGCGCCACGCAAGGCAAGGGTGTGATGCCCGACGGCAGCTCGCGCTTCTCCTACAAGGGCGGAACCGTCCACCACTACATGGGCTGCTCGACCTTCTCGAACTTCACCGTGCTGCCGGAGATCGCGGTCGCCAAGGTCCGCGCCGACGCCCCGTTCGACAAGATTTGCT
>DASZCJ010000167.1:0-2692 GCA_035943155.1 Xanthobacteraceae bacterium
CCACAGCTCGATATCGCCGCGAGTGTACCACCGTGGGCTTGCCGATCGTGCCGCTCGACGCATGGATGCGAACCACATCGCTCATCGGCACGGCGAACATACCGAACGGATAATTCTGTCGAAAATCCTCTTTCGTCGTGAACGGAAGCGCTTTGAGATCGTCGAGGCGCTTGAGATCTTCAGGCGTGATGCCGGCGGCGGCAAATTTCTTGCGGTACTGCGGGACCAGCGCAGCACGCGCGATCGTTTGCTTCAGTCGCTTCAACTGCAGCGCACGCAACTCGTCGAGGGTCGCAGTCTCGATCGGCTCGAATTGGTCGAGCATCGCCGCGCGCACATTCTGGCCAGCCATCGCAGTTCCTCCGGCCGGCCTACTGTAGGGCCAGCCGAAAATCGCCGCAATTCACCGCGATTCGCCGCCCCGGCGTGAATCGATGACACTAATCCGGTGCTACGTTCATGCCAAAACCTTCCCGCTTGGTCTTGCGCTCCGCTTCCTCGGCACAAACGTTCCACGCGTCGGCAATCTCCATCAATACATTGCGATCTTTTTCCGACGAGCTCTGCGCCGCCATTCGCCGGCATTCGGCGGCATAGTCGCGAAATTTCTTGGCACTGCGCCCATCGCTATATCTTTTGGTGTCCATTTTAAAATCCGCATCGCCAATCAATCCTTCAATCGCACATCAGAAAAGCGAACGCGTGCCGGAAAGTTCCTATTCAAATTCTTACGTTGGGCGGAACCAAATGCCGACTAGCTGATCGCGGTCGCGCGAGCGTCAACCGAAATTACCGCGCCTCCGGCCTGCCGCCTCAATTCTCGAAGAAACGATTCGTCGGCCGCGGCAATTGCAGATGCTCGCGCAACGTCGTTCCGTCATAGTCACGCCGGAACAGGCCGCGCCGCTGCAGTTCGGGAATTATTCGCGTGACGAAATCGTCGAGCCCGCCGGGCAAATAGGGAAACATCACGGTAAAGCCGTCAGAGGCTTTCGTCTCTAGCCACTCCTGCATTTCATCGGCGATGGTCTGCGGAGTGCCGATCATCGCCAGGCCGGAATAGCCGCCGAGCCGCTGCGCCAGCTGCCGTACGGTCAAGTTCTCGCGCCGAGCAAGCGCGATGGCACGCTCCCTTCCGCTCTTCGAGGCATTGCTCTCCGGAATATCGTCCGGCAGCGGCCGGTCGGGATCGAATTTTGACGCATCGTGGCCAAGCGCGATCGATAGCGAGGCGATGGCGTTGGCGTAATTGACCAGGCTGTCGAGCTTGGCACGCTTCGCCCTCGCCTCCTCGATCGTATCGCCGACCACGACAAAGCACGCGGGAAGGATTTTCATGTGCTCATCCGAGCGGCCGAGTTTTTCCATGCGGCCTTTGACGTCGGCGTAAAATTGCCGCCCGACGGCGATGTCGCTCTGCGCCGTGAATACCGCTTCCGCAGTTTCGGCTGCAAGCTGTCGGCCCGCCTCCGACGCACCGGCTTGCACAATGACCGGCCAGCCCTGAACCGGCCGGGCAATGTTGAGTGGCCCGCGGACCGAGAGATATTTGCCCTTGTGATTGAGCACATGCATTTTTGCCGGATCGAAAAATATCCCTTCCTCGACGTTGCTGACGAAGGCATCGTCCGCCCAACTGTCCCATAGGCCGGTAACCACATCGTAGAATTCGCGCGCGCGGCGGTAGCGTTCGCCGTGCTCCATGTGATCGTCGAGCCCGAAATTAAGCGCAGCGTCGGGATTGGAGGTCGTGACGATGTTCCAGCCAGCACGGCCATTGCTTAAGTGATCGAGCGAGGCAAAGCGCCGCGCGATGTGGTACGGCGCGTCGAATGTGGTCGAGCCGGTAGCGACCAGGCCGATGCGTTCCGTGACCTGCGATAAGGCCGAGAGCAGTGTGAACGGCTCGAACGAAGTCGCGGTATGACTCCTTTTGAGTGCATCGATCGGCATGTTCAGGACGGCCATGTGATCGGCCATGAAAAACGCGTCGAATTTTGCGTGCTCCAGTTTCTGAATCGATTCCTTGATATGCGCGAAGTTGAAATTCATGTCCGGCCAGGCGCCGGGATAGCGCCAGGCACCGGTATGAATACTGGCCGGCCGCATGAAGGCGCCGAGATGGAGCTGACGGCGAGAGGGCATCGCGAGATTCTCTTAAGTTTAGGCTGTCAGAAACAAAGGTGGGTGAAGATTTGCCCGCGTTTGTCTTTGAGCACCAGCGGACATTTCAGCCGCTCGAGCGCGGTCTTGGCGTCTTCGTTGCCGAGCGCAGCGGCTTTCTCGTAATAATTTTTGGCGGCGTCACGGTCCTGCGGTCCGCCGCGTCCGGTTTCGGCAAAATTGCCCATCCAATCGAGCGCCGCAGCATGGCCTTGCGCCGCCGCCTTCTCAAACAGAGCGCGGGCGCCGGCATCGTCCTTCGCGCCGCCGACGCCATCGGCCATCATCAGCGCAAGCTGGAATTGCGCTTCGGCCGAATTTGTCTCCGCCGCCTTGGCAAGAAGCGCGCGCGCCGCGGCCGGATCGGACGGTGCGCTGTCGTTGCCCGGCAGCGCCGCCAAACGCACCGCAGCATGTGCATTGCCGGCTTGGGCCGCGCGCGCGAACAAGGCGCGCGCCTCGGTCTCGTCCTTTGGTCCTCCCGATCCGCTAGCGAGCAGGGTGCCCAATTCAACCATCGCCGCGCTGC